>JAMOSZ010000080.1 GCA_027062625.1 Nautiliaceae bacterium | reverse complement strand
AGTTTTTTTATAATCCTGCTATGCAGGATAGCAAATTCATCTCCCTCTAATCTAACGATTTAGAGGGAGTATTCTTTGCTGAGAGTTTGATAAATCCCCCTTCCATGATAGATAACTACGGAATTCCCGGCAAGATATCTGCTTTTTGCTAATACAACTTCACCAGAATTTACAGATTTTATTTTTGTATTAAGTCTTGCTCTAAAATCAATTCCGCTATGATAACTCTTTAACTTTCCATTAAACACTCTTGCAACTCCATAAGGACTTGTAACAACTCCAAGAGGAAGCCTAAATTTATCTCTCCAAAGCACCCTATCATCAAAAGAGTTATAAATTGCCATAGCCTCTTTATACTCTCTTTGTATCCTTTTTAAAACAGCTTTGTTAAAAGATACAAATTTTTTTGAAACTTTTATTTTTTCTTTTTTGTATTTGCCCCATTTTACTTTTATATTTGCAAACTCTTTTGAATTTTTATAAACTACCTTTAAAAGGTAGGTTGAGGGTTTTTGATAATAATTAACCGGAATTAAGGAGTAGTATTTATATTTTGAGTGAATAGTTTTAAAAAAAGGGAAGATTTTATTAAAAATTTTCACATACTTTGGCTTTTTATCCGAAAAAATTAAAATAACCCCGCCGTTATTTACCTCTTTTTGAGGAATAAAAATAGCTGCAAACAGAAAAAGCGGCAAAAAAAGAATGGCTAATTTAATTTAGAGCCCTTTTTCTTTTTTATATTTTAATACCGCTTGATAAATCTCATCTTTTATATGAAGTTTCTCTTTTTTTAATTTGTCAAGTTCAAGCTCATCCATATGTTCTCTTCCAGCTTCAACTTCATCAATAATCTTATTAAGCTCAGCGTGTCTTTGGATAAGTTTATCAATATGAGGATTTTGTGCAGCAAGTTCTTTCATTATTGGAATTAATTCTGGACAACACTCTTTAAACATCTTTTCTCCTTTTTTTTCAAATTATATCAAAATATATCGCATCTACTATCATCAATCTCATCATCTTCATCAAATTCTTCATAAAAGTCATCATACTCTTCATCATAATCATTCTCAAAAGGCTTGCACACTTCACACTCAACTACTTCAAACTCTTTATATTCCTCTCTCTTTAAAAAATCTTCAACCTCATTAAAAAGATGAAAAGCAATATACTCAACTTTATTATTTAGCTCATAGTTATCTTTTTTTGCCATTAGCTCATCACATAAATCCCAGTGAACCTCAATAGTTTGATTTTCTTTATCAATTACAAGTTCATACATACAAAACTCCTTTATTTTTGATAAACTTTCATAAAAAAGGGGGTAAAAATGAAACAAATGTTACTTCAAGAAAAATATCCAGTATTTGTACTTGATATTTTCAAAAATGAAACTCACTATAAAAACGCACCTGAAATTATCAACTATTTTAAAGAAAAAATCAACTCTCATCCAACTTGCAGATACATAGGAGAGTTTGACCATTATAATCATACAAAAGAGATAAACGGAGAAATTGCAAAAGAGATAAAAGATTGTAAAATCATTATCTTTTGCTTTGGAAATAAACTTCCAAATGGGAAAATCGCAGCAGTTAGACCAAGAAGCATTGGAGTGACTGAATATGAAGACAAATTTGAAATAGCTTTTCTTGAAGCACCGGCTTTAATTGCAAATGAAGTTATGGAAAAATGGGTTAAAGAGTTAAAAGAAAATCTGTGATATAATAAGAAAAATAATTTAAGGAGAAAAAATGAAAAAAATTATATTATCAATTGCTACAACTCTTGCATTTGCACAATTACCATCTAGCTTTGGGATGTGTAACTCAATTGCAAACATTAGTGCAAGCAATCCTCCAATTCCTCTAAAAACAAATTACAAAGAAATTAAAGAGTATGCGTGTAATAACAAAATCGTATTTATTGGAATTAGAGATGATGTGCCAGGACTTTTAACACTTTGGGATGTAAATAAAGAGACAAAAGATTTTCTTATCAAACACTTTACTTTCAAAGGACACAAAGCAGTTGTTTATATTGACAAAGGTGTAAAAAAAGGAGATATTATAATCCAACTTGGAGAAAACAAATCACTAGAAATAATGTTTAATGGAACTGATTATAAACAAATTTTAGAATACTTAAACTCATTCCCATTTTATTCAATTTAATTCCTCTTTTTGAGGAATTAAACTTTACTTTTTAAGAAATCCTATTTTAAAAATTCAACTTCTAAAAACTAATTCTAACTTTTTTTAGTTTAAACTAAATTAAATTTTTAAGTTTAAGTGCCAGTCACTAGACTCAATAATAAAAAGAAAAATCAAGGGAATTACCCTTGTCTTTCTTTAATAATTTGCTCAGCAATATTTGCTGGAACTTCTTCATAATGATCAAACACCATTGAATAAGTTCCTCTACCTTGTGTCATACTTCTTAAATCAGTTGAGTATCCAAACATTTCGCTAAGTGGAACAAATGCTGTAATTTTTTTAATTCCATGTTGATCTTCCATAGAGTTAACTTGACCTCTTCTTCTATTAATATCACCAATTACATCACCCATATACTCTTCTGGCACTTCAATCTCAACTTTCATAATAGGCTCTAAAATTACAGGGTTTGCTTTTTTCATACCCTCTTTAAACGCCATACTTCCAGCAAGTTTAAACGCCATTTCAGATGAGTCAACTTCATGGTAACTACCATCAAAAAGTTCAACTTTAAAATCAACTACCGGAAATCCTGCCAAAACTCCCGCTTGCGCTGCTTCTTGAATACCTTTATCAACTGCTGGAATATATTCTCTTGGAATTACCCCACCTTTAATTAAGTCAACAAACTCATACCCTTTTCCAGGCTCTTGTGGAATAAGTCTTATAAATACATGTCCGTATTGTCCTCTACCACCACTTTGTTTTGCATATTTATACTCTTGTTCTACTTGGTTTTTAAATGTTTCTCTATACGCAACTTGCGGTTTACCTGTATTACACTCAACTTTGAATTCTCTTTTTAATCTATCTACAATAATTTCAAGATGAAGTTCTCCCATACCTGAAATAATTGTCTGTCCAGTTTCTTCATCAGTTGTTACTCTAAAACTTGGGTCCTCTTCTGCAAGTTTTTGAAGAGCAAGCGCCATTTTTTCTTGGTCAGCTTTTGTTTTTGGTTCAACCGCAACACTGATAACTGGATCTGGGAATTCCATTTTTTCAAGGATAATTGGTCTTTTCTCATCACACAAAGTATCACCAGTTAGAGTATGTTTTAATCCAACAATCGCTCCAATCTCACCGCTGTAAAATTCTGGAACCTCTTCTCTTTTGTTTGCGTGCATTCTAAGAAGTCTTCCAACTCTTTCTTTTTTATTTTTAGTTGAGTTAAGCACATAACTTCCTGATTTGATAACTCCTGAATAAAATCTTGTAAATGTAAGTTTACCAACAAATGGGTCAGTCATAATTTTAAACGCAAGCCCACTAAATGGCTCATCATCACCTGGATTTACGCTAATTTCTTCACCAGTTTTAGGATCAATTCCTTTAATCCAAGTAACTTCTGTTGGAGCTGGAAGATAATCAATTACCGCATCAAGTAGAGGTTGTACTCCTTTATTTTTAAATGCTGAACCACAAAGCATAGGCACCATTTCAAGATTTAGAGTCGCTTTTTTAATAGCTTTTTTAATCTCTTCTTCTGTAAGTTCTTCACCAGCAAAATATTTTTCCATCAATTCTTCATCACTCTCAGCACACGCTTCAATCAATTTTTCTCTATACTCCTCTGCTTTTTCTCTTAAATCCTCTGGAATCTCTTCTACTCTATATTTACTTCCAAGTGCTGCTTCATCATCCCAAACAAGAGCTTTCATTCCAACTAAATCAACTACACCTTTGAAGTTTTCTTCTGCTCCAATTGGAATTTGAATTGGCACTGGATTAGCTTTAAGTCTTTCTTTGATTTGTTTTTCAACATTGTAAAAATCTGCACCAGTTCTATCCATTTTATTTACAAATGCAATTCTTGGAACATGATATTTATTTGCTTGTCTCCAAACAGTCTCACTTTGAGGTTGAACTCCACCAACTGCACAAAATACTGCAATTGCACCATCAAGCACCCTCATACTTCTCTCAACCTCAATTGTAAAGTCAACGTGTCCTGGGGTGTCAATGATGTTAATTTGATGGTCTTTCCAAAAACAAGTAGTAGCCGCTGATGTAATTGTAATACCTCTTTCTTTCTCTTGCTCCATCCAGTCCATTGTAGCTGCACCCTCATGCACCTCACCAATTTTATGACTCACACCCGTGTAATAAAGAATTCTCTCAGTTGTTGTAGTTTTACCTGCGTCAATATGTGCCGCAATACCGATATTCCTAACCTTCTCAATAGGGGTTTTTCTTGGCATATTATCTCCTTATGTAATTTTGTAGATTGTGAAGAAAAAAGGAAAGAGATGTGAAGCTCATCTTACCATCTATAATGAGCAAATGCTTTATTAGCTTCTGCCATTTTATGAGTATCTTCTTTTTTCTTAAATGCCGCTCCTCTTTCATTTGCAGCATCCCAAAGTTCATTTGCAAGTCTTTCTACCATCGTTCTTTCATTTCTATTTCTTGCCGCATCAACAATCCATCTAATTGCAAGAGTTTGCTGTCTCTCTGGTCTTACTTCAACTGGAACTTGATAAGTAGCCCCACCAACTCTTCTACTTCTTACTTCAAGTAAAGGTTTTACATTTTCAATAGCTTGGAAGAAAATATCAATTCCTTTTTTACCTTCTTCTTTTTCGCTCAGTCTATCAATTGCACCATAAACAATTCTCTCAGCCAATGTCTTTTTACCATCCCACATAACTTTGTTAATAAACTTAGTTACAACTTCACTATTATAAATTGGATCCGGCATTACCGGTCTTTTGGGTGCTCTTCTTCTTCTCATAAAATCTCCTTCTTTTCAGTTTTTAATAGCCGTTATCCAACGACCCTTACTCTACCTTTTGGTAGCGAGGAGCAATAAAAATTAAAAGTAAACTCTAAACTTTTAAAATCAATCGCCCCTACTATAACCTAACTATTTTTTACCAGCTTCGCTTTTTTTAGTTCCGTATTTACTTCTACTATGAACTCTTCCTTTAACACCTGCTGTATCAAGTGCACCTCTTATGATGTGGTATTTAACCCCTGGTAAGTCTTTTACCCTACCACCTCTAACTAATACAATGCTATGCTCTTGAAGGTTGTGTCCTTCACCTGGGATATAGCTAATTACTTCATATCCACTTGTTAATCTAACTTTTGCAACTTTTCTAAGCGCTGAGTTTGGTTTTTTAGGAGTAGTAGTATATACTCTCGTACAAACCCCTCTTCTTTGAGGACAACTCACAAGTGCTGGTGATTTAGATTTTTTAATCACCTTTTTTCTACCTTTTCTTACTAATTGGTTTATAGTAGGCATTCGCTTCCTTTTTCCAAAATTTTTAGTGCGAAATTATATCAAAAATTACTTTTTTTCCAACTCAATTCCCTCTAAAAAGGAAAAATTAACTATTCTCAAACTTAGAGTGCAAAAAAGCAGCAATTAAAAGTAAAAGCCCAAGAGTACCAGTGACAACTTCGCTAATTTCTACAAAAATTTTAAGAAGCATTATAATAGCCAATACTCCAATTGCATAATGAGCTCCGTGTTCAAGGTATTTATACTCATCCAAAACACCTCTTTCTACCATCCAGATAGTAAGACTTCTTACAAACATAGCTCCAATTCCAAGCCCTATCATAATAAGGATAATATTTGGAGTAATCGCAAAAGCTCCAATTACCCCATCAAAAGAAAATGACGCATCCAAAACTTCAAGATAAATAAGTCCCATAAGTCCATTCTTAACCCCTTCACTACTTAACGCTGAATTTATTCCATTTAAAATAGAATAACTCAAAATCCCAAGAAAATAAGCAATCGCAATCTTATAATCTTTAACATAATAAACAATAATAATTCCAATAACCATTGCAATTATTAAAGAAATATTATTTACCCTTCCAAACTTTTCAGCTGTTTTTTCAAGAGGCTTTATCCATCTAATCTCTTTTTCTTCAAACAAAAAGTCACTAAATACCATCCACAGAAATGCTCCACCAAAAGCATAAATTAATTTTTCAGTAGCTAGCAAAATTTGATGATATTTCTCAGGCTCAAAAAGTGCAACTTTTATCGTCTCACCAATACCAAGGTTTGCCGCAATAGCAACTATTAAAATAGGAAAAATAAACCTCATCCCAAAAACGGCTATTACAATTCCCCAAGTTAAAAATCTACGCTGCCAAACTTTATCCATTGATTTTAAAATCTTAGCATTAACAACAGCATTATCAAAACTCAAACTCACCTCTAAAATCGCTAAAATTGCCGTAACATAAACCGCACTAAACCCACCTATTAAGAAGCTAAGCAAAAGCCCAAAAAGGGCAATGATAAAAGATAGATAAAAATATTTCATCTTCTCCCTTAAATTTTAAATAAACTTTCTAATTTACTTGTGTCTTTTGTCTTCTCTTTTGGAGATTGAAGAAGAATTTTATATTTTGTAAGCATACTTGCAAGGGTTATATTTACCCCATTTTTACCAATTGCTTTTGGCTTTTCACTCTCGTCAACTTCAACATACGCAACCCCCTCTTTTTCGTCAATTTTTACATTTTTAACAATTGCAGGGGATAAAGCTCTTGCTATATAAATTTCAGGCTTGCTTGAATACTCAATTACATCAATATTTTCTCCATTTAATTCGTTTGAGATAGCATTAATCCTAACTCCGCTTCTACCAATAATAGTTCCAACTGGCTCAATTTTAGGATTAAGTGAGCTAATTGCAACTTTACTTCTAACTCCTGGAATTCTTGCACTTGCGTGAATTTTGATAATCCCATCCCTAACTTCTGGAACTGCATTCTCAATTAACTTTTCAAGAAATTTTGGAGAGGTTCTACTAAGCTCAATAGTAATCCCTTTTTTGTTATCAAAATGAACATATTTAAGCAATGCTTTTAAAACATCTCCAACTTCAAACTTCTCACCCTTAATTCTATTTCTTCTTGGCAATACCCCTTTTACTCCATAAATCTCAATCCAAGTATTCTCTTCATTATCAACTTTTACAACCTCTCCACTTACAATAGTATTAAGTTTTGAGATAAGTTTTCTATAAATCTCATTTTCTAAAAGCCTTGTAATTTCTCTTTCAAACTCTCTATTTAAAGTTATAGCCCCACTTCTTCCAAATTTACTCAAATCAAGCTCAGCCCTTACTACATCTCCAATGTTAACACTATCATCATATTCTCTTGCTTCATCTAAATAAACATACCTCTCAGGATGTTCTAAGGCTCTATCATCATTAACAACTATAAAGTTTTGATAAATCTTTAAATTCCCTTTCTCATCAAGCTCAACATCCACATCAATATCTCCTATAATCTTCTTAGCAGTCTTTACAATAGCCCTCTTAAACGCCTCCTTAACCTCTTCAAAATCAAGTCCCTTTTCATTCGCAACCAAAGACAATAAGTCCTTTACCTTTTCCACGACAATTCCTTTCATTGTAACTTTGTTATAATTTTACACAAATTTTTGATAAAATAATAATAAAAAGGAAGTCTATGAAACTAAAACTTGTTGGAACCAATAACGATGTAATTGAAAAAACTTATGAAGAATTTTTAGAAGAAATAAAACCAAATAGCTTTTTTTACTTTCATAAAGATACATCTTATAAAGATTTAAAAGATTTAATTGATAAACTTGAAGAAAAGGGGCATTCTGTCTATTTTAGAGAAGTTAAATATGGACTTGATGAGGGTGCTTATATGTATGAATTGCATATAATCTAAGGTAAGGGATGAAAAAGTTATTTATAAAGACTTTTGGATGTCAAATGAATGTAAAAGATAGCGAACATATAGTAGCTGAACTATTAGATGAATTTACTCCAACTCAAAATCCAAAAGAAGCTGACTTAATTATAATAAACACTTGCTCCGTTAGAGAAAAACCAGTAGCTAAACTTTTCTCCGAGCTTGGAGCTTTACACAAAGAAAATCCAAAAGCGCGTTTTGGAGTTTGTGGATGCACAGCAAGCCATATGGGAGAAGAGATTATTAAAAAAGCTCCATATGTTAGCTTCGTGCTTGGAGCAAGAAATGTAAGCCGCATAAAAGAAGTCGTAAATAAAGAAAAAGCAGTAATTACAGATATAGATTATGATGATACAACTTACATTTTTAAAAACATCCATAAAAATCCCTATAAAGATTTTGTAAATATAATGGTAGGATGCGATAAAAACTGCACCTTTTGTATTGTACCAAAAACAAGAGGACGCGAATTATCAATTCCTATGGATTTAATTTTAAAACAAGTAGAAAATCTAGCAAGTGAGGGAGTAAAAGAGATTACTTTACTTGGTCAAAATGTCAATAACTATGGTAAAAGATTTAGTATACCTCATCCAAAAGTTGATTTTACTGACTTATTAAGAGAAGTTAGTAAAATTGATGGAATTGAGAGAATTAGATTTACTTCTCCTCATCCTCTGCACGCTGAGGATAAATTTTTAGATGAATTTGCAAATAATCCAAAAATATGCAAACACATCCACTTTCCTCTTCAAAGTGGAAGTACAAAAATATTAAAATCTATGAAAAGAGGATATTCTAAGGAGTGGTTTTTAAATAGAGCAGAAATTATCCGTCAAATTCCAGATGTTGCAATTTCAACTGATATAATAGTCGGATTTCCAGGAGAGAGTGAAGAAGATTTTAAAGAGACTCTTGAAGTTATCAAAAAGGTTAGGTTTGAGCAAATTTTTAGTTTCGTATATTCTCCTCGCCCGCTAACCCAAGCAGCAACTTTTAAAAATCAAGTTCCAAAAGAGATAGCAAAAAAAAGACTCTACACCCTTCAAGAGCTTCACTCTAAAATTTTAGATGAAATAAGCCAAAATCAAATTGGGAAAACCTACAAAGTTTTAGTAGAAGAAGAAGGAATGGGTAAGAGTGATAACTTCTTTACGGTAAAATTTAAAAAAGATAAATCACTACTTGGGAAGATTATAGATGTGAAGATAAAAGATGCAAACAAACACACTCTTTATGGGGAAGTTATATGAAAAATCTTTTAATAAAAGAAAGTGAAAAATTTTTAGCTTACATCAAAAGCACAAAATCACTCCAAACTTACAAAACTTACAAAAGCGTATTACAAGAAGCAATTAAACATATTGAAATTGAAGGAAATGTAATTGATATAACTCCTTATAGACTAAAAATAGCCAACCAAAGCAAAAAAACAATCTCAAAAAAAGTATCGGTTTTAAGAAGTTTTTTTGAATTCTTAAAGGATAATGGATTTAAATTTAAAATTATAGGAGATGAGCATATCAAAGTCCCAAAAACTCTCCCAAAACCAATTCACATAAACTACATAAAAAAAGCTTTGCAAAATGCCACAATGGAAGAGTATTTAGCAATTTTAGTGCTATTTTCTCTTGGCGTTAGGATAAGCGAAGCAGTTAATATAAAACTTAGCGATATAAAAGATGAATGGATTGAGATAAAAGGAAAAGGAAACAAAACAAGGATCATTCCAATGCATCCAAAACTTAAAAAATTTATAAAAGATTATTTAGAGTTTCATCCAAGAAAAGAGTATTTGTTTGAAAAAGATTTTAAGCAACTAACTTCAAATCAGCTAAGATACTTAGTCCAAAAGGCATTTAAAAGAGTTGGTATCCACGCAACGCCTCATCAATTAAGACACTCGTTTGCAACATTAATGCTTGATAAAGGAGCAAGAATAAACGATGTAAGTGAACTTTTAGGACACAAATTTATCTCAACTACACAAATTTATACAAAACTTAGCAACTCCTTAAAATTAAGAAACTATCTAAAAGCCCATCCTCTTTGCAAATAACTCTTTACATCTTCTTTTTTTTTTCTTATACTACAAAAAAGGAGAAAGATGAGAGTATACTACAATCACACAGATGCAGGGGGAGTTGTTTATCATTCTTGCTATTTAACTTTTTGCGAACAAGCAAGAAGCGAAGTATTTTTTAAAAACAATATCTTTTTTAACAAAGACGAAGGATATGTTGTAAAAGAGTTAAAAGCAAAATATCTAAAACCAGCAAAACTTGGAGACATCCTTACAATAAAATCCAAACTCTTAGAGATAAAAAACGCCTCTTTAAAACTCCATCAAGAAATTTTTAAAGACAATGAAAAAATTTTTGAGATGGATGTTGTATTAGTTTATACTAAAAACGGAAAAATTACCAAAATACCAAAAGAGCACAAAAAGGTAATAGATGAATTCCGTTAAAAAAGGAAAAATAGCAGAAAAGATAGCTATTAACTTTTTAAAAGAGAGTGGATTTGAAATAATTGCTAAAAATTTTTACTGCAAAGGGGGCGAGATTGATATTATTGCAATAAAAAATAGCGTTTATCACTTTATAGAAGTTAAAAGTGGAAGTAAATTTGAGCCAATTTATAACATAACTTATAAAAAGCTAAATAGAATCATAAAGTGCGCAACTTTGTTTTTACAAAAGAAAAAAATTGACTTGCCATTTTGCATTGACGCAATAATTATTAAAAATAGTGAAATTGATTTTATTGAGAATTTAACCTTATAAAAAATAAAAAGGAGAAAGGATGAAAAAGGGGATAGTGGAATTATAAAGATAAAATATTAAATTAACATTAATTTTACTACGATTTTACATTTTTTTTACATTTTCTATAAATTTTTCTGACGGCTTACCAATATAAAATCCTTGAAAATAATCAACTCCAATCTCTTTTGCCACTTCAAAGACCTCTTTTGAGTGGATAAACTCTGCAATCGTTTTAATATTTGACTTTTTAGCAAATGTAACAATAGTCTCAACTACCAATCTTGAATCCCTATCTTTATCCAAATTTTTAATTAAACTCCCATCAATTTTAAGATACTTAACTTTTAACCTAAGAACCCTACTAAAATTTGAATATCCACTTCCAAAATCATCAATTGCAAACTCAATTCCAAATTTTTCCATCTCTTTTATAAAAGCATAAACATCGTCATAATCTCTAATAGCACTCTCTAAAATCTCAAAAGTAACTCTCTTAGCAATACCACTATCTTTAAAATTGTTAACGATAAAAGAGTAAATAGTTGGATTTTTAATATCTTCTGATGCAATATTAATACTTAAATTAACATTTGGATGAGCTTTTAAAACAAAAAGAGATTTTTTTAGAATAATTAAAGTTACTTTATAATAAAGCTTCATATCTTTTAAAATATCAAGATACTTAGCAATTGTCTCTAACTTCCCATCAATTTCTACTCTACAAAGCACCTCATACTTAATAATCCTAAAATTACTATCAACTATTGGTTGATAAAACAAAACTATCTTTTCATTGTCTATTGCCTCTTTTAAAACCTTTGTAATGTGCAAAATATTTTTAAACTTCTCATTCATTTTCCCATCAAAAATCTCTATCTTCTTATCCATCTCTTGCTTTACAAGCTTTAAAGCCATATCAGCGTGTTCCAAATCTCCATCAAAAGATATCCCCCCACTAAGAGATAGAGAAAGTGAGATATTACCAATCTTAAACTCTTTATTCTCTACATACTCAATTGCTTCTTTAACAAGCTTTTCTATATCATCTCTTTTATCCAAAATCACTGCAAAATCATCCGCTCCAACTCTATAAACTTCAATTCCTCTATCAACTCTTTGAAAAAATTCTTTTAAAGTTCTTCCAACCTCCCTTAATACTTTATCCCCAAATTCTGAACCATAATAATCATTAAGATGCTTAAACTTATCAATATTAAATACAACAACAACCCCTCTTTTCCTCTTAATATCCAAATTAAACTTATAACGATTATAAAGCCCCGTAACACTATCTATAATTAACATCTGTTCCATTTTGTAAATACTACTTTTTAGCTTAATCAAAGTCACAATAAAAAATCCCATAATCAAAGCAATATATCCAATCAAAAACAAAGAAAGCAGACTAAAAATTTTTACATTTTTATCCAAGCACTTCCTAAAATCCATTAAAGACTTATCTAAATAATAAAGCGTTTTTACTTTAAGCACTCTGTTAAGATAGCTTTTATAATAAGGAAAATACTCCAAAAATATTTTTATATTTCTAAACAAAGAGCTATTATATGGATTCTTAGCGTTTAATAAAAACTTAAACTTACTCAAAGAGAGTTCTTTTACAAATTTATCATCCAAAAACGATTTTGAAAGAAACAAAGAAGAGATTAAAGAGAAGATATCCTCAACCCTCTCTGGTGGAATGGAGATATATTTAATATCTTCGCTAATATATAAAATTGCATTTTTAAAAGGAGCATTATATTTTAAAAATTCATAAATTAACATTCGTTTTTTATTAAAAAGTCTTTTATATTCTAAAAAATTTTTATAAGAAGCTTTATAATGCTTTTTAAAAAACTTATCCTTTATCAAAGAAGAGGCTACTTTTTCGCTTTTTTTAAGAGAATTTGAGATTTTATCGTTATTGTAATACAAAAAAAGAGAACTATATAGCAGATAATAATTAATCTCCCTTTCATATTTTTCTAAAATATTAAGTTTATACAAAATATCATTTGTTTTTGCGTAAAAGTTTCTAATAAAAATAGAAAAATAGATAATCATCAAAACAGACAATATCCCAAGCCCAATGCTTAAAAATAGTTTAAACTTAACCCCTCTCATCTACCTTCTTTCAAAATTTTAGGTTCTTCTCCATTTAAAGTCTTTAAAAAAGCTTCAATATCATTAGCATCTTTATCTGATATTTTAATTCCAATATTCCATTCTCCCATCAAAATTATAGCCTTTTTTAAACTCTTAACACTCCCATCGTGAAAATAAGGAGCTGATTTTGCAATATTCCTTAAAATAGGCACTCTATAAACATAGATATCACTTTTTCGTTTAGTAATAGTTGCTAAATCTTCTATCCTTGGAATTGTTATTTTATCTAAAAATACTCCCAGTTTTTGAAAAGAATTCCCTCCAAAATTAATTCCATTATGGCAAGTAATACATCCATATTTTTTAAACAAAAAATACCCCCTCTCCTCACTTTTAGTCAAATTAACTTCCCCTCTTAACGATTTATCAAATTTGCTATTCAAACTTATAAGTTCTTTAAAAAAATAATATATCGCATCATAAATATACTCTTCTTTAAAATCGCCATAAATTTTTATAAACTTAATTTTATATTTGCTTACTCTTTTTAATAAAAGTTCCTTTGTCATTCCCATTTCATAACTATTAAAAAATGCATCTTTTATAGCTTTTCTTAAAGAAAACCTTCTTCCATTCCAAAAGTAACAACAATTAAATACACTATTAAATAAAACCAACGAATTTACATATCCTCTCTTTATCCCAACCGAAACTCTCTTATCATCACCTCCTGCATACTTTGCCTTATGACAACTCTCACAAGAGACCTTTTTATTTAACGATAAATCCTTATCAAAAAAAAGCTCCTTACCAAGTAATGCTTTTTTATTAAATCCAAAAGCAAACACCACTATAAAAATAAGAACTATTCCTCTCACCTTTTATCCCTAATTACCCTACATTTTACTCTTTTTAACTTCTCTTTAAAATCAACTTCTAAAAAATCTAACTTCTTAAAAGAAGCTATTGTCCCTTTTCTTATAAAATCGTAAGAATGAGTATAAAGCCTAAATCCAAGCCTATACAAAGCACATCTAATAGGAGTTGCAACCGAGTAAGTTGTTAAAACTCCATCCTTTAAAATCCTCTTTACTTCTTTAAAATACTCAAAACTCCAAAGCTCTGGATTTACTTTTGGAGAGAAAGCATCTTGATAAAGTATATCCACTCTATCCAAACTCTTTATAACCTCTCTTGCATTATCTATTATAACCTCAACCCTAATCCACTCATCCTCATAATAAAAATTCTCACTAATCGCTTTTATAATATGCTTTATCTTACTAAACTCTCTTGGATACGGAAAATCTTTAAGACTCCTAACAAGCTCTTTATCAAGTTCTGGGGAGATTATGTGAAGTTTTGTATTTTTGGGACGATTTATAATTGATGCAAAAGTGTTATACCCAAGCCCAAAGCAAACATCTAAAATCTTAATATTCTCTTTTTTAATAACCTCAAAAGCTGGATAGACATGCTTATACAAAGTCTCCCTCAAAGCCCCCTCACTTGAATGGTAGCACTCATTATATTTTTCGCTTTTTAAAGTAAAAGTTCCATCTTTTGTCTTTATCAAAGTATCTCCTCAATTAAAAGTTGAATATTCTCATACCTATCTTTTGAGAGTGAGAACTTAAATTCAATCTCACTTCCAAATTCCCCATCATATCCAAATACCAAAGCAGGCAAAATTTTATTGTTATTGGATAAAAAGAGTTTATAATGATTATCTTTTAAGTGACTAATGCTTCTAACTTCTGCTTTTGCAATAAATTTTGGCTTCTCATTTCCTTCTCCATAAGGCTCAAAACTCTCAATAATTTCAAAAAGCTCTTTATCTATTTCACTAAAATCAAGCTCTCCTAAAACAAAATCCCTTTTAAAAAAATCCTCTTTTTTATACTGCTTAATTCTTTTATTTATCTCCTCTTTAAATCTCTCAAAATTCTCTTCTTTTAAACTAAGCCCGCAAGCCATCTTATGTCCACCAAAACTCTCTAAAATATCTTCACTTGGCTTTATAAGCTCAAACAAATCAACTCTCCCAAGACTTCTACCACTTCCCTTTAACATACCTTTACTCTTAGAAAAGACAATTGCTGGGCGAGAATATTTTGAGACAAGCTTACTGGCAATTATCCCAATTACCCCCTCATTAAAATCTCCACTCACCAAAATCACTCCCTCATCCCCAACCTCAACACTCTCTAAAACCTCTTTTTCAATCTCTTTTCTTTTATTATTAAGCTCATCCAACTTTAAAAAAAGCTCCCTTGCTCTTTGCAAATCATCAGTTACTAAAAATTCATAAGCAATATCAGCACTCCCAAGCCTACCAGCTGAATTTAATCTTGGAGCTACTTGATAAGCAATATCCTCTGCTTTTAGCTCTTTTTTAAAGTATTCTCTTAATACTTTACTAAACGCTTTTTTAGCTTGATTTAATTTTTTTATCCCTATGTTAAAAAGAGTTCTATTCAAATAAACAAGCGGCATAATATCAGCTACTATCGCAATAGCGACAATATCCAAAAAATCTCTCATATCAACTTTAACTCCAAGCTCACTCTTTATCCCAGCACAAAAATACCAAGCCACTTCCGCTCCGCAAATCTCTTTATAAGGAAAAGAGGAAACTTTTGGATTGATTATATAATAAGCATCTGGAAGTTTCTCAAAAGGAGTATGATGGTCTGTAACAATTACATCAATTCCTCTTTTCTTAGCCTCATTTACTGCTTCAAAAGAAGCTATCCCATTATCAACCGTTATAATCAAATCCCCATCAATCCTCTCTAAAACGCTTAACGAAAATCCATATCCATCACTAAATCTATTAGGAATTACAACTCTAACCTCAACTCCAATTTCTCTAAAAAACCTCTTCATTAAAGCCGCACTACTTACTCCATCTACATCATAATCCCCAACAATTACTATTCTTTCTTTATTTTCAATAGCTTTTATTACTCTTTTTACTGGTCTTTCTGAAAAAAGAGAAGAAAAATGGGGAATATTTAAAGAATCAAGATGCTTTACTCTTTTTGAGAGAATTTCTTTAATTTTATCTTTTGTTACTTTTTGCATTTATAAGCATTCTCAACAAAAGACATAATAACTCTATTTGGATTTTTAAGCTTATTACTAAACTCTGGATGAAATTGCACTCCAACAAACCACGGATGATTTTTTAGCTCAACCGCTTCAATAAGCCCCTCTTTACTCTTACCGCTTACTATCATCCCGTGTTTTTCTAGCTCTTTTTCATATTTGCTATTTACTTCGTATCTATGGCGATGCCTCTCTATTACTCTATCCTTTTTATACGCTTCATAAAGCTTAGTCCCTTGCTTTATCAAACATTCATACCCTCCAAGTCTCATTGTTCCGCCAAGAGGAGAAGTATGAGTTCTTATCTGCTTTTGTCCACTTGCATCAATAAACTCATCAATCAAATATACAACAGGCTCAGAAGTATCAGGGTCAAACTCTTGGGAATTTGCATATTTAAGCCCAAGGATGTTTCTTGCAAACTCAATTACTGCAAGCTGCATTCCAAGACAAATGCCAAGATATGGCACTTTATTCTCTCTTGCGTATTTAATTGCTTTTAATTTCCCATCAACCCCTCTCTCTCCAAATCCACCAGGAACTAAAATTCCACTAACTTCACTAAATCTCTCTTTTATCTCCTCATCACTCATCTTCTCCAAACTCTCACTATCAACCCAATCAATATTAACTTTCATATCAAGATGAGCACCACTATGAATTAAAGCTTCAATCAATGATTTATAAGACTCTTTTAATTTAAGATATTTTCCAACAAACGCAATCTTTACCTCTTTTTGAGGAGAGATTATCTTTTTAACTAAAAAATTCCATTCACTCATATCCGGATAAAGCTCCCCTAAATCAAGCTGCCTTGCAATTGGTTTTAAAATGTCTTGATTTAAAAAATTAAGCGGGACTTGATAAATTGTTGGAGCATCAACTGCTTCAATTACGCTATCTCTATCAATATCACAACTATCGGCAAGTTTTTCTTTAAGTGCTTTTGGCAAAGGTTTCTCAGTCCTTGCTACAATCATATGAGGAGTAATCCCAATACGCCTAAGTTCTTGGACACTATGTTGAGTTGGTTTTGTTTTAAGCTCTCCTGCTGCTTTTATATAAGGAATTAAAGTCACATGCACAAACATTGCATTATTTTTACCAACTTCGTGCTTAATTTGTCTAACCGCCTCTAAAAAAGGGAGCCCCTCAATATCTCCAACCGTCCCCCCAAGTTCAACAACTACAACATCAACATCTTTTGCAACATCTTTTATCCTTCTTTTTATCTCATCGGTAATATGAGGAATAATTTGAACGGTTTTTCCAAGATAATCCCCTCTTCTTTCTTTTTCAATTACACTAAGATAAATTTGACCGGTTGTAAAGTTATTTTTTTTGTTTAGATTTTTATTTAAAAATCTCTCATAATTTCCAATATCCAAATCAGTCTCAGCTCCATCTTCTGTAACAAAAACTTCTCCGTGTTCAAAAGGAGACATAGTTCCCGGGTCAACATTGATATAAGGGTCAATTTTTACCATAGAAACTCTAAGCCCGCTATGTTGCAAAAGAGTAGCAATAGAAGCTGATGTAACCCCTTTGCCAAGAGAGCTTAAAACCCCGCCCGTTACGAAAATATATTTACTCATCAAAGCCCTTTTTTATTGAAATTATATCATTTTAAAAGGCTACTTTCCTCATCAAAATAAGTTGGCAAACTATCATATGGATAAAGTCCACTATCATCTGTTATATAAAAATAGCGGCAATTATTACTTGTAATTATACTTTTCATTTGCTCTTCACTTGCTCCATAAACAATAATAGAAGATTTTGAAGAATTAATCTCACAAACTCCATCTACAAATTTACTTACATCATCTTCAAATACCACTACATTATCGGCTACTTCAAAATACGACTTATCAGGAATTGTTCCAACATTTAAAACAATAAAATAATCTCCTTTTGATTTTATATAATCATAAATCGTTTTATAATATGAAAGCTCAGCACTATTAGCACTAACTTCGTCAATAAAAAATCCCTCAATATCTGGATAGAGTTTAAGCCACTTATCAATATCACTCTCAACATCACTCAAACTTCTACTCCCATACTTTGTATAAATATACCCTATTGGCTTTTTACCATTTGCAATTAAAGAGGAGATAAACTGTACATAAGAAGCATCAACACTATCACCCGGTCCATCATTTACATTTATAATAACAACTTCCTCTGCATCATTGTAAATAACTTTATTCCATTCTTCATTGTCATTATTAAAATAAACTGGAATCAAAAGCCCTTTTTTAAAAACAACTTCACTACTACTAGTACCTTCTTTATTACATTCACATCCACATCCCATAAACAAAATTACCCCTAAAAAGGAAAAAAAAAGAATTAATTTTTTCAACTTTCACCCTTTTTTTTTTTAATTTTATCAAAATTTTTGTTAAAATTTCTCGCACAAAAAAATTTTAAGAAAGGTGGTGAGAGCAGTGCCAGGAATTGTAGTTCATCCAGGAGAAGATTTTGAAACTGCTTATAGAAAGTTTAAAAGACAAGTAGATAGAAACTTAATCGTAGTTGAGGTTAGAAAAAGAAGATTCTACGAACCTCCAAGTGAAAGACGCAAAAAAGAGAAAATCGCTACTCGTAAGAAAATTCTTAGAAAACTTTGGATGCTTAGAAGATACGAAAGCAGATTATAATCTGCTTTCTTTGCATTTTTCAAACTCCACCCTTGGCATTACCTTTAACTCCTTATAATTTGTAAAATATCCCCTATTATAAAGTTCAATTCCAGCTCTTGCAATCATCGCCGCATTATCACTTGTAAATTCCATTTTAGGATACAAAAGTGAAAATCCAAACTCTTTACTTAATTTCTCAAATTCACTTCTTAAAACTAAATTTGCACTCGCTCCTCCAACAATTGCAAAATATTTAGGTTTATACTTTTTAATTGCTCTTTTACTCATAAACAAAAGATGCTCTATTGCCTTTTGCTGAAAAGAAGCGGCAATATCTTCTTTTTTATATTGTCCACTCTCAATTGCAAGTCTTACCGCATTTTTAATCCCTGAATAGCTAAATTTAATATCACTTGAATTTCTAAGAGGAAGAGGTAATTCAACACTAAACTCCCCACTTTTTGCAAGTTTTTCAATAACTGGTCCTCCTGGATATCCAAGTCCAAGCATTTTAGCTACCTTATCAAAACTCTCCCCAAAACTATCATCAAGAGTTGAGCCAATTTCACAAACTTTATCAATTCCATTAAAATTCAAAAGCTTAGTATGTCCTCCACTCACAAGCAATACCATCATAGGCTTAATTTCTTCTTTTTCAATAAACAAAGAGTAGATATGCCCAATTAAGTGATTAACCGCTATTAAAGGTTTATTTAGCCCAATGCTAAGCCCTTTTGCCGCCATTACTCCCTCTTGCAAAGTTACGCTAAGTCCAGGAGCATTTGTAACCGCAATTGCTTTTATACTTGGGAAAAAAGATTTAGCTTTATCAATCAACTTCGGTAAAGCCTCAGCGTGAAGCCTACTTGCAAGCTCTGGCACAACTCCTCCATAAAGTGAGTGTTCTTTTTCTTGGGAAATTTTTTGATGAAATAGTAATTTTTTTGATTTAATCTCCATTATAGCAACACTACTATCATCACAACTACTCTCTATTGCCAAAATCATAGATACCCTTTTAAGCAAATTTTAATAAAAAAATAGTATAAACTAAAAGTATTTTAACATAAAGGAGAAAATATGAAAATCTTATTAGTAGAAGATGATGAAAAATTATTAAAATCAATAGAAGAAGGCTTAAAATCTCAAAAATTTAGAGTAGATACCGCATTAGACGGAGAAGAGGGGCTTTATCTTGCATTAAATAATCAATATGATGTAATGATAATTGACTGGATGCTCCCAAAACTAAGTGGACTTGACCTTATAAAAAAACTAAGAGAAAAAAATATCTTAACGCCTGCACTAATACTTACAGCAAAAGGAGACATTGAAGATAAAATTGAAGGATTAAGCGTTGCGGATGATTATCTTACAAAACCATTTGACTTTGAAGAGCTAATCGCAAGATTAAAAGCACTTTATAGAAGAAGCAAAAAAATCCCAGAAAACATTTTAAGAGTTGGAGATTTAGAATTAAACCTTGATACGAAAGAGGTAAAAAGAGCTGGTAAAAAAATTGAGCTTATGGCAAAACAATTTGAGCTTTTAAAATTTTTAATGAGTAACAAAGGCAAAATCGTAACGCCTGAGATGATAGAACAAAATCTTTGGGGAATGAAAGAAGAGAGACAATCAAATGTAATAACCGCTCACATCTCTCATATAAGAAAAAAAGTTGATAAAGGATTTGATAAAAAACTTATAAAAACAATAAGAGGAATGGGCTATAAAATAAGCGATGAATGATTTAAAAAACCAACTCTTTTACAAATTTGCCCTTGTTGTGTTTATTATTATTGCCCTTTTTGAGGGGGCATTAATTTTTGGATTAAAAAAAGCGTTTTATACCCATTTACAAGATAGACTTCAATTAATCGCCAATGAAATTAACCCTGATAACATCTCCCAACATCAAATTTATATTCTTCAAAGAAAATATCACATATTTCCTTTATTTATCAGAATAGAAAAAAATCCCATAAACAATCTCTCAAACCGCTCTCTTAGCAACAAACTTGGCTTTTTTACATACGAAATTGGAAAAGACAATAATAAAGAAAAAATCTTGCAATTTGGAATAAAGAAAAAAGATTCAATAATCTATGTTTCTACTTTTTACTCGACAAATGAAGATAAGATAAAAGTTATAACAAACATCTCTTTGTTTTTATCTTTTATAATTTATCTTATTGTTTTGTGGTTTGGGCATAAATTCATCTCTACAATCTCCCAAGAAATTGAACTTAGCTTTAAAAAGCTAAAAAACTTTAATTCAAATGTATCCCACGAATTAAAAACACCTCTTGCTATAATGAAAAGTAAAATTGATGTCTTTTTGATGAATCACAAAGATAAAGAGTGCAAAGAAGTATTAAAAGATATTTTAAACGAAATTGAATATATCAACAACATAACAGACAAACTCCTTTTTTTAACTCGTGACAGAAAAGAGATTAAAAAAGAAGAGATTGATTTAGAAGAGCTTATTTTTGAAGTAATAGAAAAATATGAAAACAAAATAGGCATTAATCTTGATTTTGGAGAAGATGATTATATAATCAAAGGAGATAAAACCCTCCTTAAAATAGCATTTAATAATCTAATAGAAAACTCAATCAAATATAAAGCCTCTTTAATTAAAATCTCTCTTACAAAAAACAAAAATAAAATCCTCCTCTCAATAAAAGATAATGGAATTGGAATCCCACCAGAAAAAATCCCGTTTATTTTTGATGAATTTTATAGAGTAGATGAATCTCACAACAAAAAGATAAAAGGCTTTGGACTTGGACTTAGCATTGTAAAAAACATCTTACAACTTCACAAAAGCAAAATAAGAGTAATTCCACATGAAGTAGGAGTAGAATTCGTTATAGAATTTCCTAAGGAGTAATAATGAAAGCAATAGATTATCACCTCCAAACAAAACACTATCCCAACAAATTTGCAAAATCACTTGGATATCTTGACTGGGACAACCAACCATCTCCTTACAAAAAATATTTCACAAAATCAATCCCCCTTCCTCTAACTAAACCCCTTAACTATACTTACGAACAACTCTATACCAAAAATCCTCCACTTCCTCTTGATATTTACTCAATTTCAAAACTTTTTGAATACTCCCTCTCTCTTAGCGCTATTAAAGAATATCACTTTTCAAGATGGGCAGTTAGAGTCAATCCATCAAGTGGAAATTTACATCCAGAAGAGAGCTATATAATTTTAAAAAACAAAGTTTGCCACTTTAATCCTAAAAATTTCGCATTAGAAATAATTGGAGAGAGTAAAGAAGAATTAATAACAAATGGAGCAATCGTTATCCTAACATCAATTCCTCTAAGAGAAGCTTGGAAATATGGGGAAAGAGCCCTAAGATATACTCTTTTGGATACAGGACACGCAATCGGAGCATTAAGATTTGCTTCAAATCTACTTGGATGGAAGATGAGACTTATTGATGATATAAAAGAAGAGACTCTCAAAAAATTGATAGGACTTGATAAACAAAACTTTTACGAAAATGAAGAAGAGATATTTGAAGCGGCATTTTATATTCAAAATCCAAAGATTAATTTAAAAGCATTTGAAAAAATAGAATTCAATCTCTCCTACTTTCCCCTTGCAAAAGAAAAAGTAAGATGGGATATTATCTACCAAGAATTCCCAACATCATCTTACAAACCAACCTATATAAACTCAAAAACCATCTTTCTCCCATCCCCTTTTAGTGCTGATGAGATTATAAGATATAGAAGAAGTGCACTAAACTTTAAAAAATCATATATCAAAAAAGAAGACTTCTTAGACATTCTTGATAAAACACTTCCAAGAAAAATGCCCCCTTTTGATGTAGGAATTGCTGGTAAGATAGATTTTTTAGTATTTGTAAATAGAGTTGATGGAATTGCAAGTGGGCTTTACTTTTTTAAAAGAGATGAAAATAAACTAACCTTAATAGAAAAAGGAGACTTTTCAAAAGTTGCAAAACTCATAAATTGTAACCAAGATTTAGGAGAAAATAGCGCCTTTACACTCTCAATGGTAGTTGATAAAAAAGAGATAAAAAGCGATTACCATTACAAAATGGCAATGTTTGAAGCTGGTATGATAGGGCAAATTTTATATCTTGAAGCAGAAGCCAAAAATCTAAGAGGATGTGGAATTGGATGCTTTTTTGATGATTTAATCACAATAGAAATGTTACAAAATCCAAACCTACTTGCTCTTTATTCATTTAGCATTGGAGAACCAATAGTAGATGAGAGAATTATCCCAATTAAACCAAACGCACTAAAAGTGGAATAATCCACTTTTAAATAGCGTTATAAATATCAATTTCTCTTTCTATTGAACTCAACACTGATTTGATTTTTCTTAAATATTTTTGAATTCTCTCTTCGTGAAGATGCTTTTTCTCTTCTAACTCAACCTCTTTTTTCACTAAATCATTCTCTTCCATTATAAGTTTATCATATTTTTCTTTAAGCTCAGCAAGTCTTCTTTTTCTCTCTTCTTTCTCTTTTAATAACCTCTCTCTATCTCTTTCAAGCATTTCAATCTCTCTATCAGTCTCAGCTTCAAGAGTTTTTTTCATAATTCTTTTAATATGATTATCAATCTCTTTAATTCTTGCTTTGTGCTCTTTCATTTCTCTTTGAATAGCCAAAAGCTCAGTTTCAATTTCAGTAAGTCTTTTTTTAATTGGCTCTAATTCAGCTTCAATTTGTGCTAACTTTTTTTTCTCTTTTTCTAAGGCTTTTTTAAATTTTTTTATGCTTCCCTCAAACTCATTAACAAAAACTTCCATTTCCTCTCCTTAAATTTTTAAAAATTATAACCAAACTTAAAAATCTTGTCAATATCAATATAAATCAAATTAAACTAAATAACTAAACTTTAAAACATAAAATAAATTTCAACTTTTTCTTAAAAAACAGAGCCAGATACCATTTTATCTAAAACTCAATCCTTATTTCACAATCCCCTTAAATCGGGTCATCGTTGCAAC
>JAMOSZ010000079.1 GCA_027062625.1 Nautiliaceae bacterium | reverse complement strand
TATTTATATTAATTATTTAGAAGAATTTAAATTTCATATTCACTTTTGGAATTGGATAGAGTTAAGTAAAACTGATTTTTTAAAAAAAGATGATTTTTTACGAGAGCTTAACGAGTTAGTAGAAATTCTAAGGAAATTAACTCTTCAAATAAAACAGTTGGAAGAGTGGTTTAAAATTAGTTTTAAGGATATAAGTGATTTAGGTGTTTTTTTCACTTTGTATGAAAAAATAAATGAATTGAATATAGATGAAAATATTTAAAAAAAAATCAATGATAAAAAATACCAAAACTTAATTATAGAAACTTATTCTTTAGAAGAAAAATTGAAATTTCTTTTGAACAAAAATAAAGATGAATTTGATTTGGAAGATAATGATAAATTACATTTTTTTTACAAAAATATTGATTCCATTATTGAGTATATTGACAAAAATAAAAATAAATTTTTAAAGTTTTTAAATTTAAGGTATCTAAAATATTTTAAACTATCTAAAAACTTTATAAAAAATAAGAATATTGATAATATTGAAAATTTGCTTGAGTTGCTTACGAAATTTAAAGAAATGGCCGATGTGTATAATCAATTAAAAACTAATAAGAACAGTTTAAAAAACGAGCTTTTATTAGAAAATGATGAAGCTTTGTATATATATATTGGATTTGTACATTTTTTGGAAAATTTGAACATAGATAAATTTATTAAAGATAAAATATATCAATCATTTGAAGAAAGTAAATTACAAATAAGTAAAACGGTTGAATTAGTAAATGAATACAGAAAAAAAATTGAATTAATCCAAAATTCTTATGGTTTGGTTAAGGAAGAAAGTTTAATAAATGATGCTTTTTCATTTTTTAATAGAATTAAAGATTTTAATGATTATGTTGATGTGTTATCTCAATATATTGAATATTCTCAAATCGTTAGTAAATTGAAAAGTTTTAATTTGAATGATTTTGTAGTCGCAGTAGAGAATAATAAAATTCCAATTCATCAAATGAAAAATACAGTTTTTTATAACTTCTATAATTCTATAATTAAAAAAACTTTATCTCAAAATAAAATTTTAAGAGAATTTAATAAGTTTACTTATGAAGAAGCTTTAAAAATGTTTAAAGAATACGATAATAAATTATTATTACTTAATAGAGAATTAATAGCTGCTAAAGCTGCTGATGTTATATTACCTACTTCTAATTATGGTCCAAGAGTTAAGGATTATACAGAACTTAAATTATTAAAGCATGAAATTAACAAAAAGAAAAAACATATTCCTCTTAGAAGTTTGTTTACAAGAGCCGGAAAAACAATTCAAGCATTAAAACCTGTATTTATGATGAGTCCGTTATCGGTATCTCAATATTTACCTCAAAAACTTTTAGAATTTGACGTATTAATTATAGATGAAGCATCTCAGTTAAAACCGGAAGAAGCCATTGGGAGTTTTCTGAGAGCAAAACAAGCAGTTGTAGTGGGTGACCCTAAACAATTGCCACCCACATCGTTTTTTGATATAAAAAGTGATGAAGAGGAAGAAACGGCTTTGGATAACATTGAATCAATTTTAGATATATCGATAGAACAATTTAGAAATGTAAAAAAATTAAAATGGCATTATAGGTCTAGACATGAATCTTTAATAGCTTTTTCAAATGAAAAATTTTATAATAATGAGTTAATTTTATTTCCTTCTCCATATAGAAGTAATGATGGAGAATTAGGGGTATATCATACTTATATACCAAATGCAGTGTATTATTCTGGTCAGAGATATAATCCAATTGAAGCTGAACAATTAATTAAGGATTTGAAAAATCAAATAAAAAAATATCCTGATAAATCCATAGGAATAGTAACTTTTAATACAACACAACGAGACTACATTCAAGAATTAGTAGATAATTTAGAAAAAAAAGATACAGAATTTAATATATATTTGAATAAATGGAAAGAAACTTCCGAGCCATTTTTTGTAAAAAACTTAGAATCTGTTCAAGGTGACGAAAGGGATGTTATTTTTATATCTACAACATTTGGACCTGATAGTAATACCTCAAAAGTAATGCAAAGATTTGGACCTATAAACACTGAAATGGGTTGGAGGAGATTAAATGTTTTAATAACAAGAGCAAAAGAAAAATTACATGTATTTACCTCTTTAAAATCCTCAAATATTATTATTGGGAACACTTCTTCAAGAGGTCTTAGAGCTTTTAAAGAATTTTTAAAATATTTAGAAACAAAACAAATATTGGATATAAAAATTGAAAATAAAGATTTTGATTCACCATTTGAAGAATCGGTTTATAAATTACTTAAAAGTTATGATTATGAGGTTACTCCACAACTAGGAGTAGCAGGATATTATATAGATTTGGCAGTAAAATATAAAAATACAAATGATTATATTTTAGCAATTGAATGTGATGGAGCTACATATCATTCATCACAATATGCAAGAGATAGAGATAAATTAAAAGATGAAGTTTTAAAAAGGCTGGGGTGGAATATATATAGAATTTGGTCTGTAGATTGGTATAAAAATAGGGATGCAGAAATTAAACAATTATTAAACGCTATAAAAAAAGCTGAAAAAATATACGAAGAAAAATTTAAAAATAAAATAAAAAATTTTTCTATAGAATTAGAAAATAAAGAAAAAGAAAATTTCGAAAATATAAAAGAAGTCCAAATTACTCAAGAAGAGCCTCTTATAAAAACAGAAGTATCAGAAGATAAAAAACAAATTTTAAAGAAAGAGCTATTTCAAATAAAAGAAAAAATAGAAAAAACATTTGAAAAATCAACTTTATTATCTCCATATATGATAGATTTATTTATACTAACTAAGCCCATTGATATGGATGAATTTAGAAAAAAAATTCCTTTAAAAATTAGAGAAAAAATTAACAAAGATGAATTAGTTTACATTGATGAAATTTTTGAGATAATAGATAATTATTCTTAAATGCTTTATAGAACTTATTTATTGCGTTAGTAATATAGGAATCTTATAGATATTTAAAAAAGATGAAAAACTAATCTGATGGGCTCCTTCTTTTGGATATTCTACTAAATCAATCATATGAAAGTCATAATCAATATTAAGCTGTTTATCTTCTAAATCTAAAACTAATGTAGGTTTTTTATCAACAAAAATCCACTGCTGATTGATTTATATCTAAAATATCAGCAATTTTTTTTCTGCTTATTTTAGGATTTTGTTTATTTAAATCAATTATATCTTTTTGTCTGTCCGTTAAATATATTTGACTACTTATTTGACACCTATTTGACCACTTATTTGACTACCAATTGAGCCACCTATTGCACCACTTTTATAAAACACCATTCTAATGAAATTAGGCATAAAAACAAAACTATCTTTTGAATACGCTCTTAATATTCTCGGTATTCCGCTTCCGCGCTGTTCAACCATTCCCAAATCTTTATAGATTCTCATAATTTCCCTGTTTCTCGGATTTGATACACCGCTGAAAAATTCTTCTTTACTGAGCCCAAGAGGCAGACCGCCGGCTGAAGTAATTTCAAGCCTGTCATCAAATATTTCAAATTTCGGAGGCACTTCGTTCGTATAATTGTTATGAATTATTGCGTTAATCACCGCTTCTCTTATGGCAACTTTATCCCAAAGTGTTTTTTCAATTCTCTCTTTTGAGGTAATTTTTGCAAAAGTCATGTTTTCAATTTCAAGTTTATCCAAAACCGCTTTTGTGGCTTTTATTAAAGAACAGTATCCGTATTCATTGTTTTCAATAAGCTCAACCCTGTCAGTACCATTATATTTTGCTACTTTAATAGATACCGCATTTTCATCCGCAAGCAGATATGCAATATAGTTATATTTGCCGTCATCCGTTAAAAACTCAAGGTTTTTTGCAAAATTTTCATTTAATTTATACCCTTTTGAAGCATAGTATATTTTTAGTTGCTCAAAAATTAAATCCTACCTTGGAGAAATAATATTTCTAAGCGTAGTTCTTACTCTTTTTGAAAACAGCTCTTCAATCATTTTAGAACTCATCGGCTCACTGCTGCTTCCGATTCTTACAAAACACCCTTTTTCACTCATTCCTTTTTTCTTAATGTAATAAGGTTTTTCAGTGCCGCTTGCAATATTGATTTTTATTATTTTTTCGCCTTTAAATTCTTCAACCACAATATCAAAAAGGCCGAGAATTGAAGGAGAGATGTTGTGTTTTAGCTTATCTTTTATTTTTAACTGAATTTCATCAATGTTACTGAGTTTATAAGCTCTTTCTTCATCTCTTTCGATATAAATAACACCGCCATCACTGTTTAAAAAAGCGACAATTTCTTTTTCCAAATCGTCGGTAAGTTTTGATTTAAACTCAACCCTGCTGTTTTCAGTCATTAAAAATGCCTTTTTATAAAATTATAACTTAACTGTTTAAAAACTCTTTCCACCATTCTAATAACTTTCTTCTTTCATCAATTAAATGAGTTCTAAAATAAGCACCATTTACACTTGAACCTATATTGTGATTAAGCTGCAATTCAATAGTTTCAAAATTAGCAGCTCTTTTTTCTGTTGCTAAACTTTTAAAGCTACTTCGCCATCCGTGAGGAGTATGACCTGTGATATTTAAATCTTTATAATACTTTCGTAATTTATTACTAAGACTTTCTTCTTTAATGTTTGCAGCCCTAAATACATAAGGATAATTTCCATTTATTGTTTTAAAATATTTAAGTATTTCCTCTAAAGTAGAAGTTAAAGGCAAAATATACTCTTTTTCATTGCCTTTATAAGTATTTTTCGGAAAAGTTATTATTTTTTCTTCCCAATCAATGTATTCCCATTTTAATCTGTAAAGCCCTACATTTCTTAAAGCGGTCAATGCTTGAAACTGCATCATTTTAGAAGCGGGTTTATTATGATAATTAATAATCTTTTGATATAATTCTTTGACCTCATTTTCTTTAATAAAAGCCTTCATTTGGCTTTTTTCTTGTTTTGGTAATAATAAGCTAACATCAATTCCATATGCTGGATTATATTCAATTAAGTTTAAATTCAACGCATAATCTAAGCATTTTTTGATATATCCCAACACTTCTTTTGCAATATATGTTTTACTGCCAGTTCTTGTAGCAAATGGCAATTTTATCGAAGGTATTTTTTTAATAATTTTTATAATATCTTCCCTTTTTACTTCATCAACTTTTTTATGTCCTATATTAGGCAAAATATAATGTTTAAAAGACCTTAAATAGTTACTTTTAAATCTTTTTTCACTGACCTCATTTTTTTTATGGGCTAAAAACTCTTCAGCAACTTTTTTAAACGTTTTCTTTGACTGCTCTTTTTTAATTTTTTCTAATTGTTTCCTTTTATATTCATTTGGGTCAATTCCTTGAGCTAATAACTCTTTATACTTTCTTGCTTGTTCTCTTGTAACAGAAAGACTAACATCTGGATAATCGCCGACTTTAATATTTCTGTCTTTACCTCCAAATTGATATCTTAATCGCCATACAACTTTTGTTTTGGTTTTTTCAAGCAATAAACCTTTAACCATACCATCTGAAATTTTTTTCTTGCTTTTATTTTTAATAAAAGCATTAATTTTTACCTGATTCAAATTCGGAATCTCTTTCATAAGTTTTCCTTTCATTTAAATTAGCTCAATCATACCCAGTAGCATACCCAGTAAATTGAGTGATGCAATGATACTACTTTTTACCATATATGTCAAACAAATCCCTAAATCTCGGACTTCTTGGATACTAGATGAAATTAAATGATACTATAAAATACTAAAAAATTACGCGTCTCTCCCGCACCCTTTATTTGCTTCAAGTTTATAAAAAATCTTCATGATAAGAAAATTACTTCTACTCTTTTTATTAATAATTTCTTTTTCTAAATGTTTAGTTAAAATCGTTATGCTTATTTTGTATAATTACAAAAAAGGCGTATCGTTGAATTTGGCTTTAAAGTATAGACCAAAGAGATTTGAGGAGATTATAGGGCAAGAGGTTGTTGTTAGGACTTTAATGAATGCGTTAGAGAAAAAAAGAATTGCAAATGCGTATCTTTTCTCTGGGCTTAGAGGAAGTGGTAAAACAACAACTGCTAGGATTTTTGCAAAAGCCTTAGAGTGTGATAAGGGACCAACTCCTTTTCCGTGTGAAGAGTGTGAGAATTGTAAGCTTGCTAATGAAAATAGGCATATGGATATTATAGAGATGGATGCAGCAAGCAATAGAAGGATAGAGGATATAAGAGAGTTGATAGAACATACAAAGTATCGTCCATTTGGAAGGTATAAAATCTTTATTATTGATGAAGTTCATATGCTAACAAATGAAGCTTTTAATGCACTTTTAAAGACCTTAGAAGAGCCGCCTGAGTATGTAAAATTTATCTTAGCAACAACAGACCCTCTAAAACTTCCAGCAACTATTTTAAGTAGAGTTCAGCACTTTCGTTTTAATAAAATTCCTGATGAAACGATTGAGGCTTTTTTGCAAAAGATTTTGGTAAAAGAAGAGATTAGTTTTGAGCCTGAGGCTATTAGACTTATTGTTAAAAGTGCAAGTGGAAGTGTTAGAGATGCTTTAACTCTTTTAGACCAAGCTATTGCTTATAGTAATTTTAATGTGACTTTGGATAAAGTTGTTGAAATGCTTGGGGTTATTAATCCTCAAAAGGTAGAAGAGATTTTTGATGCTATTATGAGAGAAGATAGAAAAAAAATTAAAGAGATTGTAAAAGAGATTAAAAATTATGATATTGAGTCTATTTTACAAGAAGTCATTTTGTATCTAAAAGAGAGACTTTTTAGAGGGGATTTGCCTCTTATTTCAATGCAGCGATTTTTTAATATTATTGCTGATGCAAAAGAGCTTATAAAGTATCAAAATGATAATGAGTTTGTCCTTGGGCTTATGTTTTTTAGAATGATTGAAGCTTTAAAACCTCATAAAATTGATGATATGATAAAAGAGCTTGAATGTAGGATTGATAAAAAAGAGATAAATGGAGAGATGTTATTTAAAAAACTTTTAGAAGAAGTTAAAAAAAGAGACGAAGAGCTTGGAATTTGTTTTGAGACGAGTGTTAAGTTTATCTCTTTTGATGGGAAGGTTTTAAAGTGGGAGAGTTGTCCTGATAGTGATTGCAAAGGGCTTTTTAGAAGATACTTCTCATCGGTTATTCGTCCTTTGATAAATGATATTTTTGGAGTGGGAATTAAGATTGATGTAATAAGATGTGAAGAAAAAAAGCCTGTTGCTAATTCAAAAATCCTTACTCCTACTTTAAATGAAGAAGATAAGTTAATAAGAAAGGTAAGAGAAGTTTTTGGAAGTGATGTTGAAATAACAAAACTTATCTAATAATGATAGTTTTAATTTCAGTCATCTCTTCAATAGCATATTTTGGTCCTTCTCTTCCAATTCCAGATAATTTGACCCCTCCGTATGGTTGTATATCAAATCTAAGAGTTGGAATATCATTAATTATAACTCCTCCTGCTTCAAAGTCATCAATAGCTCTTTGCATTAAATCAATTCTATTGCTAAACATTGAGTATTGAAGTCCATAAGGAGAATTATTCATTTTCTCAACCGCTTCATCATAGCTTTTTACTTTTACTAAACTAACAATTGGGGCAAATACCTCTTCACACACTATTTTCATATCATCGGTTACATCGGCTAAAATTGTAGGTTCTAAGATATTACCTTCCCTTTTACCTCCTGCAATTATTCTTGCTCCCTCTTTTATTGCACTTTTTATCCAATTTTCAGCCCTAATAGCTGCTTCTTCATTGATTAAAGGTCCCATAAAAGTATCCTCTTCAAAAGGGTTTCCAACTTTTAGTTTACTTGCTTCTTCTCCTAGTTTTTCGGCAAACTCTTCATAAATTTTCTCATCTACATAAATTCTTTGAAGGCTTATACAAACTTGTCCCGAGTTTGCAAAAGCTCCAATAGCACATCTTTTTGCCGCCCAGTCCAAATCCGCTGTGCTTTCTACAAAAGTGGCTGCGTTTCCTCCAAGTTCAAGCGTTACTTTTTTAATTCCAGCGTTTTGGGTGATAATTTTTCCAACCGCAACACTTCCTGTAAAGCTTATAACTCTTGGAATTAGGCTTTTTACAAGCGTACTTCCAACATCTGCATCTCCGTAAACTACGCTTAGGGCGTCTTTGATTGCATAAGGGCTATCAATAAATAGTTTTGCAAAAGCGTAAGCGGTATAAGGGGCTTCTGGGGTTGGTTTTAAAACAACGCTGTTTCCAGAAATTAAAGCCGGAGCAATTTTGTGGGCTACAAGATTTAGCGGGAAGTTAAAAGGGGTAATGGCAACTACAACCCCAGCTGGCATTCTTTTGTAAAATGATGTAGTCTTTGCCCCGCTTTTAGTTGCGTCAGTTGGGATAGTCTTTCCTAAAATGTTATATCCCTCAGCCGCACAGATTTTTAGATTTTCAATACATCTTTGCACTTCAACTCTTGATTGGCTGATTGGTTTTGCAACTTCAAGGGTAATATATTTTGCAAACTCCTCTTTTCTCTCTTCAAGTTTTTTAGCAACATCCTCAATCCACGCAATCCTTTGATGCAGTGGTGATTTTTTAGTCTCATTAAAAGCTTTTTTAGCTACTTCAAGAGCCTCTTTTGCATCTTCAACTGAGCATTTTACATATTTTGTGGTTGGTTCTTTTGTATAGGGGTTTATAATATCTACAATCTCGCCGTCATCTTTTTCGGTTGAGCCTATTAGTTTTTTGGCTATTAACTCTTTGTTTTTATTCTCCTCTTTAATTCCAAACAGTTCTAAAAGTTTTTTGGGAATTAACATTTTCTCTCCTTAAAAGTTTTTATATTAATAATGATATCAAAATTTTGCTAAAATTCTCTAAAAAAAGGAAATTTGATGAAAGAAGCAAAGTATATCTGGATGGATGGTGAGTTTTTGCCTTGGAGTGAGGCAAAGGTGCATGTGTTAACTCACACACTCCACTATGGAAATGGGGTATTTGAGGGGACAAGAGCATATCAAACAGATAATGGACTTGCGATTTTTAGATTAAAAGACCATACAAAAAGGCTTTTAAATTCGGCAAAAATTGTAAAAATTGATGTTCCTTTTTCTCAAAAAGAGCTTGAAGAGGCTCAAATTGAGCTTTTAAGAAAAAATGAGTTTAAGGAAAATGTTTATATTAGACCTCTTATATTTTTAGGTTATGGAAAAATGGGACTTTATCATATTGGAGCTCCTGTTCATGTTAGTATTGCCGCTTGGGAATGGGGTGCTTATCTTGGAGAAGAGGGGTTAGAGAAAGGAATTAGAGTAAAAGTTAGTTCACTTGCAAGAAATTCTGTAAAATCAACTTTTGGAAAAGCAAAAGCGGTTGCAAACTATCTAAACTCTCAAATGGCAAAATTTGAAGCGATTGAGGCTGGGTATGAAGAGGCTTTAATGCTTGATGATGAGGGGTTTGTTGCGGAGGGAAGTGGTGAGTGCTTTTTTATTGTAAGGGATGGGAAGTTAATCACTCCTCCAAATGATAATTCACTTGAATCAATTACCCAAGCAACTGTTATTGAACTTGCACAAGATATGGGAATTGAGGTTGAGAGAAGAAGGATTACAAGGGATGAGGTTTATATTGCCGATGAAGCCTTTTTTACAGGAACTGCGGCTGAGGTTACTCCTATTAGGGAGGTTGATGCAAGAATTATTGGAGATGGGAAAAGAGGTCCTGTTACCAAGAAGCTTCAAGATGCTTATTTTGATGTAGTGTATGGAAGAAATGATAAGTACAAACACTACCTAACTTATATTGAAAGGTAGATTATGCCAGCTGATTTGAATTGGAATAAAGGGGATAAAAATAATAAAGAAGCTCCCCATTTTGAACCGCCAAATTTTATAAAGGGAAGTAACGGTACAGGAGTTATAATTGTTGCTATTTTAGTTTTGTTTGTGTTTTTGTTTAGACCTTGGATTGTTATTAACGAGGGGGAAGTTGGGATTTTATCAACTACTGGTAAATTTTCAAAAGAGCCTTTGTATCCTGGGCTTCACTTTTACTTGCCTCTTGTGCAAAAGGTTATTGTCGTTGATACCAAAGTTCATATGATAACTTACAAAAGAAGCGTAGAGGCTGGAAGTATGCCAGATAGATATGGCACTATAAAAGTTTATCCTCCAATTAATGTGCTTGATAGCAGGGGGCTTCCTATTACGGTTGAATTATCAGTAAGTTACAGATTAAATCCAAAAGAAGCCGCTTATGTTATAAAAACATACGGGCTAAACTGGGAAGATAAAATAATAAATCCAATCGTTAGGGATGTTGTAAGAAATGTAATTGGGAAATACCCAGCAGAAGAGCTTCCGGTAAAAAGAAATGAAATTGCTACAAAAATTGAGACTCAAATAAGAGAACAATTAAATAAAATTCCTAAACATCCAGTAATTTTTGAGAGTTTTCAATTAAGGGACATTATTTTACCTCCAAGAATAAAAGCTCAAATTGAGAGAGTTCAGATTGCAAAACAAGAAGCTGAGAGAGCAAAATATGAAGTATTAAAAGCAAAACAAGAAGCTGAGAAAAAAGCGGCAATTGCAAAAGGGATAGCTGAGGCTAAAATTATTGAGGCAAAGGGAAGGGCAGATGCTAAGCTTATTGAAGCAAATGCAACGGCAAGAGCAAATAGACTCATAGCAAACTCCCTTACAAATGAACTTTTAAAACTAAAACAGATTGAGGTTCAAAAAGAGTTTAACAAAGCCTTAAAATCAAATCCAAACACAAAAATTTTCTTAACACCTGGTGGAGTTGTGCCAAATTTATGGATGAATGTTGAAGATAGTAAAAAAGCTATTTCAAGTAAAGGTGAGTAATGGTTGATTTTGAAAAAAATGGAGGCCTTGTGCCCGTTATTGTGCAGGATGTGGATAGCAATGAGGTTTTGATGCTTGCTTATATGAATGAAGAGGCTTTAAATCTTACTCAAAAAACGGGCTTTGCCCACTATTTTTCCCGTTCTCGCAACAAAATCTGGAAAAAAGGGGAGAGCAGTGGTAACACTCAGGAAGTAAAAGAGATTTTGGTTGATTGTGACAATGATACGATTTTGCTAAAAGTAAAGCAAAAAGGGGTTGCGTGTCATACGGGAAGAAAATCTTGCTTTTTTACAAAATTTGATACAAAAGAGAAGATATTAGACAAAGAGCAAGAAATTGAGTATAATTTCATTGATAAGCTCTATCATACTCTACTTGATAGAAAAAACAAAGACCCAAATACTTCTTATGTGGCTTCTTTATACCATAAGGGAGAAAATTCCATTCTTAAAAAAGTAGCCGAAGAAGCAGCTGAATTTTGCTTTGCAATAAAAGATAATAATAAAGATGAGATTATTTATGAAGCGGCTGATTTGGCTTTTCATACCCTTGTGGCGTTAGCTTATAAAAACATCCATCCAGAAGCTATCTTAGAGGAGCTAAAAAGGCGTGAGGGAGTAAGTGGGATTGAGGAGAAAAAGAATAGGGCTTAAATAGATTTTAAGGAAAAGTATGTTTGAGAATTTAGGTTTAAAAAAAGAAATTATAAAAAGAGTTAAGGAAATAGGGTTTGAGAAGCCATCTCCAATTCAAGAAAAGGCAATTCCGGTTGTTTTAAAAGGAAAAGATATTATAGCTCAGGCTCAAACCGGCACAGGCAAAACAGCCGCTTTTGCCCTTCCGATTTTGAGTATGATGCAAAAGGAGCAAAAAGCCCTTGTAATTACTCCAACGCGTGAGCTTGCAATTCAAGTTAGTGAAGAGGTTTTTAAGTTTGGAAAGTATCTTAATATCCACACTGCAACCGTTTATGGCGGGAGCAGTTATTCTAGACAAATAAAACATATCAAAACTTCTCAGTTTATTGTAGCAACTCCTGGTAGGCTTCTTGATTTGTTAAAATCTGGTAAGATTGAAATTTCACCAGAGTTTGTTGTTTTGGATGAAGCTGATGAGATGCTTGATATGGGATTTTTGGATGATATAAAAGAGATTTTTAAATATCTTCCTAAAAATAGGCAAACTCTTTTATTTAGTGCAACAATGCCAGAAGCTATTAAAAACCTTGCAAAAACAATTTTAAAAGACCCAGAAATTATTACAATTACAAAAAAACAGGTTACAAACGAAAATATTAAAGAGTATTTTTATGTGATTGAAGAGAGTGAGAGGAAAGATGCCCTAATAAGGCTTATTGATTACAAAAATCCTACAAAATCAATTGTATTTTGCAGGATGAAAAAAGATGTGGATGATGTTGCTGAGTTTTTAAGAGGAGCTGGATTTGAGGCAAAAGGGCTTCATGGGGATATGGACCAAAAAAGAAGAGAAGAGGTTATAAGGGCTTTTAAGAGTGATAGGCTTGAAATTCTTGTGGCAACTGATGTGGCTGCAAGGGGACTTGATGTAAATAATGTAACTCATGTTTTTAACTATCACCTTCCACTTGATGCTGAGAGCTATGTTCACAGAATTGGAAGAACAGGAAGGGCTGGAAAAGAGGGAATGGCAATCTCTCTTGTAACTCCTTTTGAGTTTAGGGCACTTAGTAGGATTGAAAAGATTGCAAAACTTACTTTAAAAGAGATTCCAAGCGTTGAGGATATAAAAGATAAAGAGGTTGTTAAAATTTTGGAAAAACTCTCATCAGTTGAGGCTACTAAGCGTTCAGTTGAGGTGATTGAGGAGCTTATGAGGGAGTATGATTTAATGACAATTGCTACAAAACTTGCAACCCTTCTTTTAAAAGAGAAACAAATCCCAAATAAAAAGATAGGAAAAAGCATAAAAGAGGCAAAAAGATTGATTAAAAACTCAAAGAAAAGCCGTCCTCGCAGATACCGCCGTCGTTAGTTTAGGATGTGTTTAGGTAAGTTTACGCAGGTAAATTCTCCTTTGTAAACTTCTCTCTCTTTTATCTTTGCTTTTACTTCAACTTTATACTTTTTACCCTCTTGTTGTATCACTTTGCCTTCAAATTCCACCACATCCCCCACTTTAACAGGGGCTAAGAATGTTGAAGAGCTTTTTGCAAGCACAACATAAGGCTTATTTACAGCCGCCATTGCACAAAAATCAGCCGCTGAGAAGGTAAATCCCCCATGCACCAATCCCTCTTCATCAACCGCCATATCAGCGGTTGTTTTTAGTTTTACTTTTGCAAAGTTCTCTTTTAGCTCAACTACTTCCCCAAATTTTTTATCGTACTTTTTGTGGGTTTTAAGTTCCATTTTTGCTCCTTAACTTTTTTACAATTTTATCCATATCTTTTTGGATTATCAAAGGGTTAAATTTTTTCATAAAAGGATGAGAGATTTCATAATAACTCTCATCAAAAAGGTTGATAGCCCATGTATATGGGATTTTTTGGCTTTCAAGGTAGTATTTGTTTAACAAAAAGTCATTTATCATACCAAGTTTTGAAGCAATTACCAAAAAAAGCTTTGCATTAAAAAATTCTAAAAAGTCAATCATTTTAAAATTTTCACTAACTGGTACCAAAAGCCCCCCGGCTCCTTCAATCAGCAACACATCACAAAGGGGTTTTATTTTATTATAGGCTTTTTGTATCTTCTCAAAATCAACTTCCCCAGCTACAATAGGAGCAGCGGGGAGTGGGAGTTTTATTGGTACAATATCATCAATAGTTAGTTTGTTTAAAAGAGGATTGAATTTTTTGGCTTTGTTAAAAAGCGCCTCTCCATCATATGTCCTCTTACTAACCCCGGTTTCAACCGGCTTCATAACCCCAACCCTTAATCCCTCTTTGCTAAATGCTTCAATAAGTTTTAAAGTTGTGTAGGTTTTACCACAACTTGTATTGTTGGCTGAGATTAATATGTTCATTTTCCCCTCTTTATAATTGGTTTTGCTATATAGCTTTTATATCCGTTTAGAGAGTGAAATACTATTTTTTGATATTTATTGGCGTAATATTCAATTAGCATTTTTTGTAAAACAGGGGCAATAGATGGCATAAACCACGCCATATTGCTTTGGGCTATTATATATTTTGGGGGGAGTTTGTAAAGCTCTTTTATTGTAGCTTCATAGCATATTGCATTTATAAATGGAATATTTTTTATCTTAAATGTGTTAAAATTAGGAGAGGTTGCATAATCGCTTGCTCCATCAAAAAAGAGATTGTTTATTTCTTTTTGGAAAATTGGAAAAGGGATATACTCTCCAAAAGGGACTAAGATATGTTTATCAAGGATTGTAACTTTTTCGTTTTCAAAAATATAAGAGGAGTTATAAAATCTATTTCCTTTTTCGTGCAAAGCTCCTGTTATGATAGTGATTTTTTTAGAGAGGAGTTTTAGTTTTTCCATTAAATCTGGATAGTGGTTTAAAAAAAGGGGAAAAGCACTCTCTGGTAATACAATAATATCGTATTTTTGTTTAATGGCTTTTTTTATATATTCAAAATTTTCTTTTATCTCAATTGGAATATAATTTTTATCCCACTTCTTATCTTGGGGGATATTAGTTGAGATTAGCTTTATTTTTAAGGGGATATTGTTTTTTGGGAAAGTTGGATTTGAAAATAGGATTGGTATAGTTATAAAAAAGAAAGAGAGATAGAAAAAGCGAGTATTTATAAATAAAAATCCAATTAAAAAAATTAAAAATTCCCATTTTGTTAAAAAATGGTTAAAAGATAAAAATAAAATGTCAAATTTAAGCCAGTCAAAAGTAAAGGGTTTAAAATATTCAAGTCCAAATACAATAAAAAAGATAAGCAAAATCTTTTTCCAAGGAAGAGGATAGAGTTTTTTGAGCTTTTTTGAGAAATAAAGAATTATCTTTTCCACTATCCAAAAAATTCCTCCATACCCAAGTGCAATTAAGAGGCTGATAAAAGGGACTAAAAATGAGAGGTTATAATACCTAAAACTAAGTCCAACCCACCAAAACCAAAAAAGCGCACTAAAAAATCCAAACCAAAAGAGTGAGGCTCTTTTTGTAATTAAAAAGTAAAATCCAAAAAATATTGAAATTTCGTTTATAATCTCAATAAGAAAAATTTCTTTAAAATCATATAAATAAATAGGTAAAGATAAAAGAATTGCTGAAATTAAAGAATTTGTGTTAAAATATCGTTTAAAAAAGGATTGAAATGAATTTTTTATATGCTGAGCAGGCAGCCAATCAACCAAGTTTAATTGCATCGTTACTTCCTCTTATTATTTTATTTGCGGTATTTTACTTTCTTGTAATTTTACCACAACAAAGAGAAGCAAAAAAACACAAAGAGATGGTGGAGAGCCTTAAAAAAGGCGATAAAATTATAACAACTGGTGGAATTTATGCTGAGGTTATTAAAAACGAACCGGAATTTTTAAAGGTTAAGATTGCTGATAATGTTGAAGTAAAACTTGATAAAGCGGCCGTAGCAAGAAAGCTAAATGATGAAAAAGCTTAATTATCGCTTAGTTATCTTTATAGTTGCTGCAATTTTTGGGATAGCCTTTACTATCCCTTCTTTTATAGGTGCAAAGCCAAGAGTGAATTTAGGTCTTGATTTACAAGGTGGTATGTATTTAGTTTTAGGTGTTAAGCAAGATGAAGCAGTTAAAAATAAGTTAAAATCGATTGCATCTACAATTAAATACATTAGTGAGAAAAAAGAGCTTTTTGTTGACAATTTTAAAATTAGCGGAGATAAGTTTTTTTTTGAACTTATTGATAAAGATGATATGAAAAAGATGGATGAAGAGTTAAAGAGTATAAAAGGAATTGAAGTTAAAAAGAAACTAAAAGGGCAAAGCGTTGAATATATAGTTTCTTTAACTCCGCAAGAGATTCAAAAAACAAAAGAGGATGCAATAACTCTTGCTATCCAAACAATCAGAAGCCGTCTTAATGCTTTTGGGCTTACAGAGCCAAGTGTTACAAGACAGGGCAAGGATAAAATTGTTGTTGAACTTCCGGGGGTTAAGACTCAAAAAGAAAAAGAAAATATCAAAAAATTAATATCAAGTGCTGCTCATTTGGAACTTTATTTAGTTGATGATGAACATCAGGCAACTACCAAACAAGAAGCTAAGAAGTATGGGGATATTTTGCTTCCGGATAAAAACAATCCAAACAGAAAGTGGCTTTTAAAAACTCCGCCCGTTCTTGATGGAAGTATGATAGTTAATGCAACGGTTGGATTTACTCAAAAAACAAACCAGCCAGCTATTTTCTTTACTCTAAATAGCGAAGGGGCAAAAATTTTTGGAGATGTAACTGGTAAGAATGTTGGTAAAAGACTTGCAATTGTCGTTGATAATAAAGTCTATTCAGCTCCGGTAATTCAAGAGAGAATTGGTGGTGGAAGCGGTCAGATTACCGTTTCAAGCCCTGATGAAGCTCATATTTTAGCAATTGCACTAAGAAGCGGTTCTTTACCGGCTCCTGTTGTTTTGTTAGAGCAAAGAAGTGTTGGGGCAAGTCTTGGAGCTGATAGTATCAGACAATCTATGATAGCGTTAATTACCGGATTTGTTGTAGTTGTAATTTTTATGGCGTGGTATTACAATTTAGCCGGTATTATTGCCGATATTGCTTTGATAGTTAACCTATTTTTAATTATTGCAATTATGGCTCTTTTTGGTGCAACTCTTACACTTCCTGGAATGGCTGGTATTGTATTAACTGTTGGGATGGCGGTTGATGCGAATGTTATTATTAATGAGAGGATAAGAGAGCTTATAAGAGAAGGAGTACCTATTCCAAAAGCGATTGAGGGTGGGTATGAGAATGCTATGAGTGCGATTTTGGATGCAAACATTACCACCTTAATTGCGGCGATTGCCCTTTTTGCGTATGGAACGGGGACTATTAAAGGATTTGCAATTACTATGGCAATTGGTATTTTGGCAAGTATGCTAACAGCAATTCTTGGGACTCACGGGATTTGGGAGTATTTGCTTGCAAGTGGTAAAAAAATTACTCCAAGACATTTTGGAATGAAGGAATAAAATGGAGTTTTTTAGTAGTAATAAAGTTTATGATTTTATGGGAAAAGCAAAAATCTTTGCTTCAATTTCTTTGGTTCTTGTAATGGCGAGTCTTTTTTTAATTCTTACGAAAGGTTTTAACTGGGGGATTGATTTTAAAGGAGGAGTTGAAGTTCAAGTTAGGTTTGATAAAAAAGTTCCTATTAGTGAAGTTAGAAATGCTATTAGTAAAAAGTTTAGTGGAGCAAATGTTACTACCTTTGGAAGTAGCGATATTTTAATTAGACTCTCTGTAAAAAATGTAACAGGAGATATTCAGAAGTCAATTGGTCAAGAGATAAAAAATCTTTTAGCTCCTCTTGGTAAGGTTGAGATTAGAAGAGTTGATATTGTAGGGGCAAAAGTTGGGAATGAATTAAGAGAAAAAGGATTAAAAGCGCTTCTTTTTGCAATTATTGGGATTTTGATTTATGTTTCTTTTAGATTTGAGTGGAGATTTGCCTTAGCTTCTGTGCTTGCTCTTTTTCACGATACAATTATCTCAATGGGGGCTGTTAGTTTGTTTAATATTGAAGTTAACCTTGATGTATTAGCGGCGATTTTAACTTTAATGGGATACTCTTTAAATGATACGATTGTTGTATTTGATAGGATTAGGGAAGAGGTTAAAAATACAAAGTTAAATGATTTGGCAACTATTATTAATATAGCAATTTCAAAAACTCTTAGTAGGACCGTTTTAACTTCACTTACAACTTTTTTTGTTGTTTTGACTCTCTTTTTATTTGGAGGAGAGATTATAAAACCTTTTAGCTTTACATTGCTTGTTGGGATTATTGTAGGGACTTATTCATCAATTTTTATTGCTTCTCCTCTTTTAATGTGGCTTGGATTTAGAGTTGATGAGTATAGGAAGAAACTTGCCGAGATTGAAAAAAGAAAAAGAGAAAAAGAAAAATTACGCCAGATGTATCAAGGTGGAGTAGTTTAAGGAGGTAAAATGGATTGGGGAAAAGTTATTTATGTCTTTTTTCAGCTTATGAGCTTAACGAGTGTTGCTGGATTTTTATATGACCATAATAAAGTTGCTCTTTTTGTCGCTTTAACTCTAAATTTAATCTCAACTATTTTAAAAATTGGAATTAGAAACATAGTAGCCGCTGAGCTTTTTGCTGCAAGTTTAGTGGCTGATTTGCATTTAATTCCCGCATTTTTTTATCTTGAAATTAAAAATGACCTTCAATCTGCATATGCAATGGCAATAGGGGCTTTAATTGCAAATGTTGTAACGATAATTTTAAGTTTTATAGAAATAGCAAAAGCAAAAGATACATGGGAGTAGAAAATGAGAGAGTATAAACCACAAGAGATTGAGATAAAATGGCAGGAAATTTGGGATAAAGAAAAAGCGTATGAGCCAAAGGAAGATAAGAATTTACCAAAAAAATATATCCTCTCAATGTTTCCATATCCAAGTGGGAAAATTCATATGGGGCACGTTAGAAATTATACAATAAGTGATGCTATTGCAAGGTATTATAGAAAAGCTGGATATAATGTTCTTCATCCAATTGGGTGGGATAGTTTTGGGATGCCGGCTGAAAATGCCGCAATAAAACACGGAGTTCATCCAAAAGAGTGGACTTATAAAAACATTGCTGAGATGAGAGATGAATTGTTTAGGCTTGGACTATCTTTTTCAAAAAACCGCGAATTTGCAACATCAGATCCGGATTATACTCGCTGGGACCAGGAGTTTTTGATTAGAATGTATGAAAACGGGCTATTAGAAAGACGCACCCAAAAAGTAAATTGGTGTGAGCATTGTCATACGGTTTTGGCAAATGAGCAAGTAATTGATGGGAAGTGTTGGAGATGCGATAATGAAATTGAAATTAAAGAGCTTCCAGGGTGGTATATCAAAATTACAAAGTATGCTGATGAGCTTTTAGAGGATATAGATAAGAAATTAAAAGGCAACTGGCCTGATAAAGTGTTGACAATGCAAAAAAACTGGATTGGAAAGAGTAGCGGGCTTAAATTTAAATTTAACCTATCAGATAAAAGTAAAGAAAAATTAAATAACGCTTTTGATGGGTATGAAGTATTTACAACACGTCCTGATACAATTTATGGAGTAACCTACTCAGCCCTTGCACCAGAACATCCAATTATTGATTATATGCTTGAAAACGGGCTTTTTGATAAAGAAACAGAAAAAAAAGTTCGCCATATTCGCTCAATCTTACCAAAAGAGCGTCAAGCTATGGAAAAAGAGGGGGTATATCTTGGAATTGATGTAATTCATCCTCTAACAAAAGAGAAAATCCCAGTTTGGATGGCAAATTTTGTATTAATGGATTATGGAAGCGGTGCAGTTATGGCAGTGCCAGCTCATGATGAGAGGGATTTTGAGTTTGCAAAAAAATATAACCTTCCTATTAAATGGGTAATTAAGCCAGAAGATGGTGAGCTTGATAAGACAAAAGCTTACACAGGAGATGGGGTTTTAATCAATAGCGGTGAATTTAGCGGAATGAAAAGTAAAGAAGCAAGAGAAGCTATTATTAAGAAATTTGAAGAGCTTGGGATTGGGAAAAAAGAGATTAATTATAGATTAAGAGATTGGGGGATAAGTCGTCAGAGATATTGGGGGGCACCGATTCCTTTTATTAAATGTAAGAGTTGTGGGATTGTTCCTGAAAAAATAGAAAATTTACCAGTTACTTTACCAGATGATGTGGAAATTACTGGAAGTGGGAACCCGCTTGAAGAACATCCTACCTGGAAACATACAAAATGTCCAAAATGTGGGGGGGATGCTATTAGAGAAACTGATACGATGGATACATTTATTCAAAGCAGCTGGTATCAGTTTAGATATATCAGTGATTTTCACAAATATAAAGATGTACCGTTTAGAAAAGAGGATGAAAAGTATTGGATGGAGGTTGATGAGTATATCGGCGGGATAGAACATGCAATTTTGCATCTTCTTTATGCAAGGTTCTTTACAAAAGCATTGCGTGATTTGGGGTATGCAAGTGTTGATGAGCCTTTTAAAAAGCTATTAACCCAGGGAATGGTTTTAAAAGATGGTGCTAAAATGAGTAAAAGTAAAGGAAATGTGGTAAATCCACAAGATATTATTCAAAAATATGGAGCCGATACGGCAAGGCTTTTTATTCTGTTTGCTGCACCGCCAGAAGTTGAGCTTGAATGGAGCGATAGCGGGGTTGAGGGGGCTTATAGATTTTTAAATAGACTCTATCAAAACGCTTCTAAATGTTACAAAACCGATAAAAAGCCTCATGTTGACACTTCAAAACTCAGTAAAGATGAAAAAGAAGCAAGAAGAAAAGTTTATGAAGTGTTAAAAAGAAGTAAAGAGACATATGAAAAAACTTTTGCTTTTAATACCTTAATTGCTGCAAGTATGGAAGCGCTAAATGCTTTAAATAAGATTGATAATAAAGACGTTTATACAGAGGGGTATTGGATTTTGATGAATGTACTTGAACCGATTATTCCTCATATTGCAAGTGAGATTAGTGAAGAGTTATTTAATAGAAATAACTTTGGCAAGATTGAGATTGATAAAGAGGCTCTTAAAAAAGATGAAATTAACTATCCAATTCAAGTAAATGGTAAAAAAAGAGCTGAAATTTTACTTCCTGCTGAGATTAGCAAAGAAGAAGCTATAAAAATGGCAAAAGAGGCGGTTAAAAAGTATATTGAAGGAAAAGAAGTTATTAAAGAGATTTTTGTGCCAAAAAGAATTATTAACTTTGTTGTAAAAGGATAAGTCCTGAGGTGGATTTATCTTTTTTTAGTTTTTTTTATAGGGTGTGGATATAAGCCAAGTGAGGTTTATCAAGATAGACTTATTGGAAAGAGAGTTAAGACAATAGCTGAAATTGACCCTTCTTCTCCAAGAGAGGATATCTTTTTTAAAGATGCTTTGAATGATTCTGTTTATACGATTTTAGATAAGAAGGTATGCTTTGATGATAATTGTGATACTAAGTTAAAAATTGTCTCAAACTCTTCTCATTTAACGCCTATTGATTATGATGAAAATGGATTTCCAATAGCTTATAGAGCAGATGTTGTATTAAGAGTTAAAGTCGTTGATAAACATAAAAAAGTTAGGTTTTACTCTTCAAGCGGGAGTTATGATTTTAGAGTGACGGATGATTCTGTTATTACAGATGAAGCAAAATTAAATGCTATAAAAGAAGCAAGCGTTAATGCGCTAAGAGAGCTTTTTGCAAAAATTACAAAAGATGGAATTAGGTATGAAGCTAAAAGATAGTATTATTTACGCACTTTTGCCAAGTTATAAGAGGGTGAAGTTTAAGGAGTTAAGGGAGTTTGAAGAGAAGTTGAATAAAAATCCATCTCTCCTTTTTAAAGCGGCTGAGGAGATAAAATATTTAACTGATAAAAGAGTTGAGATTGATAGAAAAGAGATTAAGAAAAAACTTGGCGATTTAGATAGAATTGTAGAGAAAATTTCTCAAAGAATTTTTAATATTTTAAAAAAAGTAAACGGCTCTCAAAATAAAATTAAAGAGATAAATGTTGAATTACAAGAGAAAGAGGATGATAATAATATAAAAGATAAACTTTTAAAAGTTGTAGTTTCAATGGATGAGGAACTTGAATCATTAAATTCCGCATTAAAAGAAGAGGATGAGAATATTTCTCTTTTAAAAGAGAAGATAAGACTTTTAGAGTATGAAATTGAGAAGTTATCAAAGCAACTTAAAATTGATTATCTAACTGGTATTGGTAATCGCCAAGCAATGGAAGAGGAGCTTGAAAAAAGAGAAGCTGAGTTTATAAGGTATGGGAGGATATATTCAGTCGTTTTTTTTGATGTGGATTATTTTAAAAGGATTAATGATACTTATGGGCATTTGGTTGGAGATTGTGTATTAAGGGAGATTGGGAGGATTTTAAGGAGAAATTCAAGGATTATGGATTTTGTTGGGAGATATGGAGGGGAAGAATTTGTGGCTATTTTGCCATCAAGTGATTTAAAAGGAGCTTTTTTATATGCTAAAAAGATAAAAAATCTTATTAAAAATCATGACTTTAAGTGTGAAGGGTATAATCTAAAAGTGACTATTTCTGGGGGAGTTGCAAGTAGAAATGAAGTTGATTCAAAAGAAGAGGTATTAAAACTTGCTGATAAGAGGCTTTATATGGCAAAAAGAAGCGGAAGGGATAAGGTTTGTGCAAATGAGTGTGAGTGAATTAAACTCTAAGCCACTTTTTTATAAAGAGATTGATTATTTAAGAATGCCAAGAGCTTATAGTTTGATTAAAGAGAAGTTAAACTTAGCCCCTGTTATTCATATTGTCGGGACAAATGGCAAGGGTTCAACCGGGAGGTTTTTGGCTCATACTCTTTTAAAAAGGGGTTATAGTGTTGGGCATTACACTTCCCCTCATATCTTAAAATTTAATGAGAGAATCTGGATAAACGGAAGATATATAAGTGATGAGGAGTTAAAAGAGGTTAATGATAGGTTAAAATCTCTTTTGCCAAAGGAGGTTTTAGACTCTCTTAGCTATTTTGAGTATGCTACTTTTCTTGGGGCATTGGCGTTTGAGGGGCTTGATTTTGTGATTTTAGAAGCTGGGCTTGGAGGGGAATTTGATGCTACGAATGTATTTGAAAAAGAGATTTCTCTAATTACTACAATTGACTTTGACCACCAAAATTTCCTTGGAAATTCAATAAAAGAGATAGCGACTACTAAATTAAACTCTATTCAAAATGAGGCAATTATCGGTAAGCAGATAAATGGTGTTGGGGGAGGGAGTATTTTTGAATTTGCAAAACTTTTAAAGCCAAAAGCAGATATTTATCACTATCTTGATTTTTTTGAGCTTGAAGAGATAGAAAAATTAAGAGAGGGTTTTAAATTTGCCCCTTTTTTGTTTGATAATTATCTTTTGGCAATGAGTTATCTTAAAAAAAGGGGTATCTCTTTTTCTTTGGAGGACTTAGAAGACTTAAAGCTTTCTGGAAGATTTGAAGAGATTGAGGATGAGGTGTGGGTGGATGTTGGGCATAATCCGCTTGCGGCAAGGGAGATAGTTAAAAACTTAAATAAAAAAGTAAATCTTGTTTATAATACATACTCTGATAAGAATTACAAAGAAATTTTAAAAATTTTAAAGCCAAAAATTAATAAACTCTATTTGATTGATGTTGATAATGAGAGGATTGAAGATAAAGAGAGGATAAAAAAAGCGGCTATGAATCTTGGAATAGAGGTTTTGGATTTTAGAGGGATAGAAAAGCCTATGCTTGTCTTTGGAAGTTTTAGCGTTGTGGAGGAGTTTTTAAAGTGGAGAAAATTAAAAAAATAGTTGAAATTTTAAAAGAATACAATCCAAGAGCCATATATCTTTTTGGTTCGCGCGCAAGAGGGGATAATCTTAAAAATTCCGATATTGATATTGCGGTGGATATTGATTTGAATTTTAGGGGAAAAAGAAAACTTAAAGAAAAAGTAGATAAGGCTGCCGGACTTTACAGTGTGGATTTAGTTTTTTTTGATGAAATGAGCGAAGAATTTAAAGATAAAGTTTTAAAAGAAGGAATAAAGCTATGACAAAAAGTGAAGCGCTTTTAAAGATAAAAAACTTTGAAAAGGCTTTAAGTCGTCTTGAAGAGGGTGTAAAAGAAGCAAAAAACGAACTTGATAAAGACGGCGTAATTTAGAGATTTGAATTTACCTAGATTATTTTAAAAATCTTGATTTAAAGGTATAACCTTGCAGGCAAAAGTGTATGAGTTTTTAAAAAATAAAAAAACGAATATCGTAACGGTTAATTTAAAAGAAGCGTTAAACCTTGCGGAAGTTTATAAGTAT
>JAMOSZ010000078.1 GCA_027062625.1 Nautiliaceae bacterium | reverse complement strand
TAGCTCCGGCTGCAAGAGGACCGTATACGATGTATGTATGTCCTGTAATCCATCCTATATCGGCCGTACACCAGTAAGTGTCGTTGTCTTTTACATCAAATACCCATTCCATAGTAAGCTGAGCCCATAGGATGTATCCAGCCTGAGAGTGCTGAACTCCTTTTGGTTTTCCTGTACTTCCTGATGTATAGAGTAAAAATAGAGGTTCTTCGCTTTCCATAATTTCAGGTTCGCATTCATCAGGCTGATTTACGATTAAATCATTATAACTTACATCTCTTCCGCTAACCCAGTTGATATCTTCATTGTTTCTTTCAACAACCAAAACTTTTTCAACAAAATCAATTCCTTCAAGAGCTTTATCAACTGTTGGTTTTAACATATAAGGCTTACCTTTTCTGTATGCCCCATCAGCCGTAATTACCACTTTTGCTTTTGCGTCTATTATTCTGTCTTTAAGCGCTTCTGCGCTGAATCCTCCGAATACCACACTGTGAATAGCACCAATTCTCGCACATGCAAGCATTGCAAAAGCGGCTTCCGGAATCATAGGCATGTAAAGTACGACTCTATCGCCTTTTTTAACTCCAAGAGATTTTAGAAGATTTGCGAATCTGTTTACCTCTCTGTAAAGTTCAAGGTAAGTTATTATTCTTTTTTCTCCGTTGTCACCTTCCCAGATAATAGCGGCTTTATTTTTTTTATCTTTTAGATGTCTGTCTATACATTGATAGGATACGTTTAATTTTCCTCCCACAAACCACTTATAAAATGGAGCGTTAGATTCATCAAGAGTTGTATTGAAATCTTCAAACCAGTCGATTTTTTCTCTTGCAAGTTTCGCCCAAGTTCCTTCGTAATCTTTTTTAAACTCTTCCACTTTATCCCAGTATTCGCACATATTTTTAAATGCCGGGTTTTTGAATAATTCTTTATGAGGGTAATATACTTCTGTTGTCATTAAGAACTCCTTTATTGTGTTTTTTTTATCATAAGAAAAAAACGCAGCATAAATATAGCATATAAGTTTTTTTTATTATAGGATGGGTTGGGGTGTGTAGATTGGTAACAGAAAAAATGAAAAGTGTAAAGTGAAAAGTGTAAAATTAGAAATTAATAAAAACTTTTCACTTTTAATTTTTAACTTTTCATTTTTATTTGTAGTTGTCAATTGCTTTTTTTATAAGCTCAATCGCTTTATCTCTTCCTGCATATCCTGTAACTTTTACCCATTTTCCGGGCTCTAAGTCTTTGTAAGTTTCAAAAAAGTGTTTAATTTGATTTAGTTTAATTTCTGGTAAATCTTCAAGCTCTTCAATTTTTGCCATTTGCGGGTCAAGTTTTGTAACTGGTACTGCTACAATTTTTTCATCTTTTCCACTTTCATCTTCCATAATTAAAACTCCAATAACTCTACTTTTAATTACACACCCTGGTACAACACTCTCACTTGAAATTACTAAAATATCAATTGGGTCCCCATCATCTGCAAGGGTATTTGGTATAAAACCATAATTTGCTGGATAAAATTGACTTCCATAAAGAATTCTATCAAGGAAAATTGCTCCACTTTCTTTATCAAGCTCATATTTTATATTACTTCCTTGTGGGATTTCTATAACTGCATTGACTGCTTCTTTTGGATTTCCGGGTTTGATTTTGCTAATATCCATTTTATCTCCTTTTTTGTGAAATTATATCAAATGATGAAGAAAATTTGATAAAATTATATATAATTAAATGAAGGAGAGGAGTTAATGAAAGATGACTTGGTAAATAATTGTCAAAAAGAAAAAGAGGAAATTGAGAAGTTAAAAAAGCAAATTGAGCTATTAAAAGCAAAAATAGAGCAAGATAAAAAGCTTTTTTCTACATTTTCTCACGATATTAGAAATTTTGTAAACTCAATTTTAGGTTTTTTAGAGCTTTTAACTCTGCAAGAGACTGACCCAACAAAATTTGAATATATTAAATCAGCTCAAAACTCAGTTTATTTAATTTTAAATTTGGTTAATGATGTGTTAGAACTTTCAAAAATGGAAGAGGGGAAACTAAAAATTAATGAATACTTTTATATTCCTATTAACGAATATAAAAGTATTTATAATGTCTTTTATCCAAGTGCAATTGAGAAAAATATCTTTTTTATAGGATTTTTTGACCCTCTTTTGCCATATGCGATAAAAGGGGATGAGTATAGAATAAAACAAATAATTAGTAACCTTTTTAGTAATGCTATTAAATTTACCCCAGAAGGTGGGATGATTAAGTTTAAAATCAATTACAAAACAAAAACAAATAGCGTAGAAATTACAGTTTCTGATAGTGGAATAGGAATGACACAAGAAGAGCTTGATAAATTATTTAAGCCTTTTGAGCAAGCAAATGATTTAGTAGCAGCAAGATTTGGTGGGACTGGGCTTGGGATGAGTATTGTATTTAATTTAGTTAAGATGATGGGAGGGAGTGTAAAGGTTAGAAGTAAGAAAGGAAAAGGAACAACTTTTAAAATTTCTTTTCCTTGTAAAACTTATGAAACAGTTCCACCATCTGTTGATAAGAGTGAATTTGAGAAATTTAATATTGTTATTTTACACGAAAAAGATAATATTTTAAATAGTGAAATAGTTAAACTTATTATGAGATATTTTAGAAGAATTGATATTCATTTTAAAGTAGTTGATAGAAAAGAGCTTTTTGAACTCATAAAAAGTAATGAAGATTATCTTTTTATAATTCCGGATTTAGAGGATGAGTATTGTAGTGAGGATTTTTGTGAGCCTCATTTAGTTGAATCAAATAAAAAGATACTCTTTATAAAAAGAACTCGCTATAAAGCAAAGAAGCTTCCATATAATGTAAAAGTACTCCCAATTCCTTTTATTGGAGGTAACTTATTTAGAGAGATTAAAGGAATGTTTGATAAACAATCTTCAATTGAGGAGAAAAAAGAAGGGAATAAAATACTTTCAGTGCTTGTTATTGATGATAATCCAATAAATCTAAAAATTATGAAAGAGCTTTTGAAAAGTATGAATATGGTGCCATTCTTAGCCCAAGATGAGATTGAGGGAATGGAAATTCTTAATAATAAAAAGATTGATGTAGCGTTTATTGACGAAAATATGCCAACGATTAGCGGGACTGAGCTAATTCAAGAGATTAGACGCTATCCAAAATTTAATAAAGTTAGAATTTTTGGACTAACTGGTGATGCATCAGATGAAGTTCGTAAGAAATTAATAGAAGCAGGAGCAGAGGATGTGCTCGTTAAGCCAATATCAAGAGAGAAATTAGAAAAATTATTTAGGCAATATTTCTAAAATCATATTTTTTAATTTTTCCCCCTCTTTAATTTGTGGACCAAGTCTTAGGAATTTTGAAATAATGATTATTGTATAAGGAGTTTCATTGAAGTATAAAATCAATTTATCATCAATTGAAAAGTGAATACTTTTAATATCTCCTACGATATTTTTAATTGCATTTTTGGATGATTCTGTAAATTTGTAAATAGTCTCAATTATCTCATCTACTTCTTCATCTCTCATAGAGTGATCTCTTATGCATTTGTAAAATTTTGTTCCTTTTAAAACTAAGAAAGCAATAATATTTTTAAGAGTTTTTTCATTTTCGCAAATTTTATTAAGTTTTTCGTTTTTAAACTCTTGAAATAGCACATCCTCTGATTTTAATCCTTTGTACTCTTCTTTTGCTCTATTTTCTACAAATTCGGCTGCTTTATATGGATCTTCTGTTTTTTGAAGACCTTTAAAGAAAAGCCCTATTAGTTTTTTGTGAAGTTTTTCTAAATCAATTGAACTTAGTGGAATTGTAATGCTTTTTAGTTTTTCCGTTTTTGAGAAGAGTTGTTTTGAGATATTAAAATAAACTTTCCCATCTTTTAAAGTTTCAATTATATAAAAATCATTTCCAATTTTGGCTGTGTCCTTAATTTCAGTCATTTATTACCTTCATAAGAGATGGAAAAAGACCTTATGCTTTTTCCATATTTTTAATTACAGTATTTACAAAATTTAGAAGATAAACTATTGCTCCTTTTAAAGTTTCATCATCAATTTCAAGTTCTGGTAATATATTCATAAGTTCTTTATAAAATTCTGCGGGAGTAATTTCTTGGGCCTTCATTTTTATGATTGCTGCGTGTAGCATTTCTTTTGCATGTTCTACGCTCATTTTTATCCCTTTTTCTTATTTTTCCATATTCTTAATTAATGCATTTACAAAGCTTAGTAAATAAGGAATAGCCCCTCTTAAAGTTTCATCATCAATTTCAAGTTGAGGAAGTATACTCATAAGCTCTTTATAAAATTCTGTTGGAGTTATTTCTCTTGTTTTCATTTTAGCAATAGCTTCTTGGAGCATCTCTTTTGCGTTTTCTAAACTCATTTAGTGTCCTTTATTTTTAGTTTGACCCTTTTAATTCTTCAACAAACTTTCTAAGTGAAACAAGTAAGCTTCCAAGTGTATAATTCTCAGGTGCAATAACTGCAAGTGAAATTCCATCACCTAAATCTTTAATAATTACACTTCCGTGTTCTGCATTAATAATAATTTCTCTAATTTTACCTCTTCCAACTTCTTCTAAGAAAGATTGAATACTCATTAAAATTGTTGCAGTATCAGCTGCGATTGTATCTGCATCTTCGCTTTCTTTAAAATAACTTACCATTTCAAGTCCCTCAGCTGTTGCAATAAGGGCACCTCTTATATTTAATCTTTCAACGAATTCTTTTAATTTTTCTTTACCTTCTGCTGTTAATTTTACAACATCAATTCCCATTGATATTCCTCCTTAAATTTTTTTGCGTTAAATTGCATAAACATTTTACTAATTTTTTTTCTTTAAGTCAATATTAATTTTTATTAAAAATACGCCAAAAATGTAGATTATCCAGTTAATATAAATCCACAAAAATATAAACATCAAAAGGGAAATTGAACCATAAATAGTTGAGTAAGTTTTGTTAATTAAAATATAATAAACAAAGAAAGTTTTAGCAATAAAGAAGAGAAAAGTGACTAAAAACGAGACAATAAGTGTCTTTTTTGTAGGAGCTTCAAAAAGTGTTAGTTTATATGCTAAGAAGAAGCTAATCCAAATCATAAAAAATGGAAGCAAAGAGAGTAAATTTATCCAAGAAGTTAATTCTGATTTCTCTAAGAGTAATTGAGCTTTAATTGAGAAATACATTCCTCCTGCAAACAAAAGTGGGAAGAGAGTTAGCATTGTCCAATATAGTTTGATTTTTTCCCATAGGTTTCTTTTTTCTTTGTTTAAAATCTTTGCAATTATTGTTTCATAGTTATCAAAAAAGAGTATAGAAGTTATAAATATATAAAAAGCTCCTATTATTCCCATTTTAGAAGAGTTTGAGAGGAAATTTTTTAAATATTGAGATACTACTTTTTGATTTGATGGGAGTATGTTTGAGCTTATAAATTCTTCTAATTTTGCATAAAAATCGCTAAAAAAAGGGGATGAAGCGAATATGCTTAGGACTATTAAAATTATTGGTATAAGTGCAAAAATAGTATAAAAACTCATCGCTGCTGAGTAAAGAGTAATTTCGTTTACTATTTTTTCTATTTTTTTAAGATTGATTTTCAAGTCTCTCTCTTTTCTCTTCAAGTTCAAGGTATCTTTCAACTTTTTTTTCATAAATTTCTTTTATCTCTTCAAGTTCTTTGCTAAGAGTCATAAGTCCTTTTTCATTGTAGCACTTAGGATTTGCCAAACATTCTTCAATTTGTGCGATTGTAATTTCAAGCTCTTCAATAAGTTTTGGAAGTTCGTCAAGCTCTTTTTGTTCTTTATAAGAGAGTTTTTTTTGTTTCTTAGTTTTTGGTTTCTCTTTTTTTGTTGAGGTTTTAGCTTCTTTTTGTAAGAGTTTTAGCTCTTTTTCAATTTCAAGATAGTCTGTATATGGGATATGAGACTCTTCTACAACTCCATCGCCTTTGAAGATAAATAATTTTTTTGCAACTTTATCTACAAAATACCTATCGTGACTTACAAATACTACACTCCCTTCAAAGTCTATTAAATACTCCTCTAAGATGTTGATTGTTGGAATATCAAGGTCGTTTGTAGGTTCGTCTAAAATTAACACATCAAAATCTTTTGTAAAAAGCAAAGCAAGTGCCACTCTTGTCTTTTCTCCTCCGCTTAGAACTCCTATCTTTTTAGTTAAGTATTCAGGCGGAAATAAAAACTCCCTTAAATATCCATAAACGTGAATATTTCTTCCTCTTACATTTACATACTCTCCACCATTAGGACAAAAAGTCTCAATTAAATCTTTATCATCATCAAGCATAGATTTTCTCTGGTCAAGATATCCTATTTTTACATTTTCCCCAACTTTTATAACCCCTTTATCTGGCTTTTCTTCTCCTATTAAGAGTTTTAAAAGAGTTGACTTTCCAGCTCCGTTTTTTCCAACTATTGCGATTTTGTCTTTTTGCAAAATTCTTGTAGTAAAATCTTTTATCAATAGTTTATTTCCAATTGATTTAGTTAAATTTTCAATCTCAAACATCACTCTTTTTTTATTAATTTTCTCTTCTTCTTTTTTTAAAAGTTCTCTTTTTAGCTGCATCTCAATTTTTCTAATTTCGCTTTTATCTTGTTTTACTTTTTCTCTAAGTTCAAGGACTCTCTTTTTTCTCCCTTCATTTCTTTTTAGTCTTGCCTTTACTCCTCTTCTTAGCCACTCTTCTTCTCTTTTTAGAAGTCTTAGCTCATTTTCAAACTCTTTCTCTTTTGCTTTTAAGAGTTCTTCTTTTTGACGGATATAATCAGCATAGCCTCCTTTAAAACTTCTTAATTTACAATTTTCAAGTTCAACTACACGCGTTGCGATTCTGTCTATGAAATATCTATCGTGGCTTACTACAATAAAAGTGTAATTGTCTTTAAGAAGTATATCCTCTAAAAACTCAGTCATATAGACATCTAAGTGGTTTGTTGGCTCATCAAGAAGTAAAACATCTGGTTTTTGTAAAAGAAGACTTGCTAGGGCTACTCTTCTTTGTTCTCCTCCGCTAAGAAGTGCTATATCTTTGTTTTCGTACTTTTTTAAATCAAATTCCTGCAAGACTCTTTCAATCCTATCATCTAAATTCCAGGCATTGTGAAAGTCAAGGAATTTAGAGATTTTATCCATTTCACTTTGAATTTGTCTATTGTTAGGGTCGTTTGAGAGGAGGGTGGTTAGTTCTAAATATCTGTTATAAGCTTCTTTAAATTCTGTAAGTTCATTTTCAATAGCTTCTCTAACGCTAATGCCTGATATGAATTTTGGCTGTTGAAGGAGGCGTTTTATTTTTATTCCGTTTTTTGTGATTACTTCGCCTTTATCTGGGGGAATAGTTCCATCAATTATTTTCATTAAAGTAGATTTTCCGCTTCCGTTTTTACCAATTAAAGCTACTCTTTCATTTTCATCTAAATGAAACTCAACATTGCATAAAATCTTTTGAGCCTCATAAGATTTACTTACATTTAATAAATCAATTAGTGCCATAAAATTCCTTTGCTCTTTTTATATCATTTAGTATTTGCTCTTTTAAATCCAAAATGTTATCAAATTTTTGATTTTCCCTTAAAAATTCAATAAACTCAATTTCTATCAGTTTTTTCTCTTTAAAAGAGGTTAGGATATGGGTTTCTATTGAAAAATTATTATCAGTTGAGCGTTTTCCTATAAAAGTTAATGAAGGGGAGGAGTTTGTTTTGGTGATAAATACCCCTTTTGGGAGGGTGTATGGTTTTATAAGCTCAATGTTTATGGTTGGTAAAAGTTCCCTGCTCCCAAGTCCTTGACCTTTTATTTTGGTGCCTTTTATTTTGTAGTTTCTCCCAAGAAGAGAATTTGCTTTTTTGATTTTGTTTTTTTTAATAAGTTCTCTTATTACTTTTGAATGGATTGGGATGTTGTCTTTTTTTATCTCTTTTATCACTTCAACCTTAAATCTTTTTTGAAGCAATTTTAAATCCCCTTCTCTTTTTTTGCCAAACCTAAAATCTTCTCCTACTATTATCTTTTTAATATTGAGCGATTTTAGATACTCCATAAATTCATCTGCACTTTTTTGTTTAATCTTTTCAAGTTCTAAATACTCAAAAGCTTTATCAAAATAGTAAATCCTATCAAATCCAGGAGTTAGCGATGAGCCTTTTTCAATTATTATCACTAAATCAGCCCTTTTTATAAGTTCTTGGTGGGCTAAGTGCACCCCATCAAACCCCCCGATTGTCGCTCTCATTTTTCTCCTTAAAATATTGGATTATATTTTTTGCATCTTTTTCGTTTAGTATGATTTTAAGTTCCTCAAAAGAGGCTTTTTTAATGTTTTCAAAACTTCCGAAATAATCAAGAAGTCTTTTTAGTTTTATTTTTCCAATTCCTTTTATGTTTAAAAGTTCAATCTCTTTGTCTTTTTTTATCTTTGTTTTTCTATGAAACTCTATTGCTTTTTTGTGTGCCTCATCTCTTAGGCGTTGGAGAAGTTGTAATCTTTTATCTGTTGGCGGGAGGGAGAGTTTTTGGATTTGATTATCTTTATAAAAATAGATTGTATCTTTTGCACTTCCTTTTGCACGGTGGGCTTTTTTATCTATTTTTTCTTTTGCAATTGCCAAAACATCAACATTTGCACCAATTGAGTCAATTATCTCTTTTGCAATTTTTAACTGTGTTTCTCCTCCATCAATTAGCCACATATCAGGCGGAGGAAGTTCATCAAACTTTTTAGCCCTTCTTAAAAGAAGCTCTCTTATTTGAGAGTATTCGTCTTTGCTTTCTAAGTGATAGAGTCTATATTCTGATTTTTTAAATTTATCAACTTCCCAAACTACCATAGCCCCAACACTAGCTTGGGTTTGTAAATGAGAGGTATCAAAAACTTCTATTTTATAAGGAGTGTTTTGAAGTTCAAATAGTAACTTTATCTCTTCTAAGATAGTATTTTCTTTTTGATTTTTTATAACTTCAATGGCGTTTAATTTTGCAAGTTTTATTAAATTCTTATACTCTTTTTTAGTGGGGGTTAGGATAGAAATTTTTTTGTTTATTCTCTCACTTAGTACTTTTTCAAGCCACTCTTTCTCTTCAAAATCCTCTCCTACTAATATTTTTGATGAGGTAAGGGGAGTTTTTGTTAAATAAAACTCTAAGATTGCTCTTATATAAATTTCATTTTTTTCAGGAGTTGTTTGAGAATTTATTATGGTGTGCGAACTTGTAATAACTTTTCCTTCTCTTACAAAAATTTTAATTACCACCGCTTTTTTATCAAAAATTTCTACTGCAAAAATGTCTAAATCTTCAAGTTTTGCTAAATCTACATTTGAGTAAGTTTTTGTATTTTCAATTGCTTTTATTCTGTCTCTAATTTCTGCTGCTTCTTCAAATTGTAAATTATTGGCATATTTTTCCATTTTTTTGTATAAAATTTCTAAGAGTTTATTTTTGTTTTTTATAAGTTCAATTGCTTTTTTTACTATCTCTTTATATTTAGTTGAAGTAACTCTCCCCTCACAAGGTCCAAGGCATCTTTTCATCTGATAGTAAATGCAAGTTTTTTTACCTTTTAGGCAGGATTTGCTCTGCACAAGAGGCAACTCTTCATAAATTGTTTTTAATATCTCTTTTGCTCCGCTGCTAAATGGACCAAAATATTGGATATTTTTTCCCTTAATGACTTTTCTGGTAATATCTGGCATTGGAAAAGGCTCATCAAAATTTACATAAATGTAAGGATAGGTTTTATCATCTCTTAGAAGAATATTATATTTTGGTTTTAGCTGTTTAATGAGTGAATTTTCAAGGATTAAAGCGTCATTTTCATTCTCTACTACTATATAATTTAAATCTTTTGCTTCGCTTATCATTTTATAAATTCTTGGAGATAGATTTTCAGCTGGGCGAAAAGGGTTAAAACGAAAGTAACTTTTTACCCTTTTTTGTAGATTTTTAGCTTTTCCTATATATAAAATTTTTCCATTTTTATCAAAATATTGATAAACTCCCGATTTTTTTGGAAGTGATTTTATTTTTTCAATCAACCTCTCTCCTTTAAAATAGCTTTTATCTCTTCAAACTTTTTGGCTATTTTTGGATTTTTGGCTTTTATTTCAAACTCTCCTTTTGCACTTTTTTGAGGAAAAGTAATGGTTTTTATTATCTCTTTTTTTAGGGGTTTGTATTTATAAAAAGTTTTTATCATTTTAATCTCAATTCCTTTGCAAGGAGGTTGGATTACTTTTATTATTTGAATTCCTTTTATAGGCGGGGAGAGTTTTATTCTTAGTTTATAGAGTTTTAGGGCGTTTATTATATATTTTATAGTCTGTTGATTAAAGTATATCTCTTTTCTTATTGCTGGATGTGTTACTTCTAAGAAGAGAGTATTATTCTTAATTGACCCTTTTGATACAAATTTTTTGTAATTTTTAGGTAGAAGTGATATAATTTGCCTTAAACAACGAGCTTTTTGTAAATCTTTTGAAAAAGGTTTTAGTAAATGGTTAAGTATTTTATCTGCTTTTTTCATATTGTAATTATATCACTATTTTTAGGGTGTGGCTATAAAGCCCCTCCCACTTGGCAAGAAGCGCCAAAAGAGACAAACGCAAGTGATTTGAAAATGCTTGATATTAATTCAACTCTAAAAGTAAAAATGGGGGTGTGATGAAGTTTGATTGTATAATTATAGGAAGTGGGATTGCTGGGCTTTGGAGTGCTAAATTTTTGAATGAAGCTGGTAAAAAAACTTTGATTGTTACAAAAAATCAAGTATGGGATTGTAATAGCTTTTATGCCCAAGGTGGAGTTACAATGGCTATTGATGAGAATGATGTTCCTATTCATATAGAAGATACGTTCAAGGCTGGAAGTTTTCACAATAAAAAAGAGGCGGTTGAAATTTTAAGCAAAGCATCTTTAAGTTTAAAAAAAGAGCTTTTAGATTATGGGTTTAAATTTGACCCGGGAGTTACAAAAGAGGGTGCTCACAGTGTAAAAAGAGTATATCATGCAGGAGGGGATGCGACAGGAAGGGAGCTTCATAGATTTATTTTCAAAAAAGACAAAAGCTATCTTTTAGATGAAGCTGTGGTTTTTGATTTTCTTTTAGAAGATGATGTGGCTTATGGGGTTAGTGTTTTGCATAAAAACAGAAAATATAATATTTATGCAAATAATGTTATAATAGCAAGCGGTGGTGTTGGGGCTTTATATAAATACGATACAAATGCAAGAACGATTAGCGGAGATTTACAGGGTCTTGCGGTGGAAAAGGGGATAAAACTAAAAGATATGGAAATGACGCAGTTTCATCCAACCGTATTTATAGAAACTCGCTTTTCTCAAAAACTTCTTTTAACAGAAGCCCTAAGGGGAGAAGGTGCTCATATTATTGATGAAAATGGGAAGAGGTTTTTATTTGAATATGATAAAAGAGGGGAGCTTGCAGGAAGGGATATTGTAAGTAGAGCTATTTTTTTACATCAGCAAAAAGGACACAAAGTTTTTTTAGATGTTAGTATGTTTGATGAAGAGTATTTTAAAAAGCGTTTTCCAACTATTTATCAGAAACTAAGGGATTATGATATAAACATTCCTTATGAACCAATTCCAATCTCTCCTGCTTTTCATTATATGATGGGTGGAATTGAAGTTGATATAAATTCATCAAAAGTTTTAGGTTTTAAAAATCTTTATGCAATAGGCGAAGTGGCTTATACCGGAGTTCATGGTGCAAACAGGCTTGCAAGCAATTCTTTGCTTGAGTGTTTTGTTTTTGCAAAAAGGGCTGCAGAGGATATTGTGAAAAAAAATTTTAAAACGGATAATATTGAATTTGATATTGAAAAAAAAGAACTTTTTAAAAAAGAAGATAAAAAGTATAAAAACCGTTTAAGAGAGGTTATGTGGGAAAAAGTTGGAATAATAAGAACAAAAAGGGGGCTGAATTATGCATTAGAATTTATAGAAAACAGTATGGATAAAGTAGGATATTTAACAAAGCTTAGATTTGTAACTGCAAAAGAGATTGTAAAAGCGGCATTAAAGAGAGAAAAACCGCTTGGAACACATTTTAGAAAGGATTAACATGCATGAAATGATACACGACTTTACTCATACATGGGTTGGTTGGGCTGTTTTATTGGTGTTTGTTTTAGGTTATATTGCAATAGCTGCCGAAGAAAAACTTAGAACGAATAAAGCAAAACCGGCTTTGTTTATCGGGACTTTTTCATTTATGTTGATTGGAATTTATTTTGCGATAAATCACCTTGACCCAACTCCTCTTCATAAAGAGATGAAACACTTAATTGAAGAGATTGCCGAGATTTTCTTTTTTTTATTTGTTGCAATGACTTATATTGAAACTCTTATTGAAAGAGGAGTATTTGAAGCGTTAAGATTTAGGCTTATTTCAAGGGGATACAGTTACAAAAAACTTTTTTGGATAACAGGGACTCTTGCGTTTTGGATTTCTCCTGTTGCTGATAACTTAACAACGGCACTCATTTTGTCAACTGTGCTTTTGACAATTGATAAAACGAGGTTTGATTTTTTAGTTCCAGGAGCAATTAATATTGTAGTAGCTGCAAATGCTGGTGGAGCTTGGTCGCCTTTTGGGGATATTACGACTCTTATGGCATGGACTGCTGGTAAGGGAGAGTTTAAAGATTTTTTGATGTTGTTTCCAGCTTCTTTGATAGGGTGGTTAGTTACTGCATTTTTGCTTAGTCTCTTTGTGCCAAAAGGTGAGCCTCATTTTGATGCTTTGACAACTCCAAAGGTTGAAATAAAAAAAGGCGGAATGATAGTTGTATTTTTAGGAATATTAACTATTATTATTGCCGTAGTTGGACATATTGCTTTTCATTTTCCGGCAATGTGGGGAATGATGTTTGGACTTTCTTTGCTTTTGCTTTACTCTCTTTATCACAAAGTAAAACATAAAGAGCATTTTGATGTGTTTATTAATATGGCAAAAGTTGAAAATGATACCTTGCTTTTCTTTTTTGGGATTTTAAGTGCGGTTGGTGCTTTATATTTTCTTGGATGGCTATTTTACATTACCAAACTTTATGAAATTATAGGACCTACTTGGGCAAATATTGGAGTTGGATTTATTAGTGCTATTATTGATAATGTGCCCGTAATGGCAGCTATTTTAAAAGCAAATCCTCCTATGGGAATTGATGAGTGGATGCTTGTGACTTTAACTGCTGGGATTGGTGGTAGTCTTATTAGTTTTGGTAGTGCAGCAGGTGTTGGTGTTATGGGGAGGATGAAAGGTATTTATACATTCTCTTCTCATATGAAATTTGCTTGGGCTGTATTTTTAGGCTATGTTGTGAGTATTCTAATTTGGTATTTACAATTTGAAATACTTGGACTTTATTGATAAAATTTCAACAAAAAGGATAAAGATGCAATTAGAGATTTTAATACTTGATTTTGGTAGCCAATATACTCAACTTATTGCAAGAAGATTAAGAGAAGAGGGGATTTATAGTGAAATTGTTCCTTATTTTGATGGACTTAAAGTAGCAAAAGAGAAAAAGCCAAAAGGTATTATTTTTAGCGGAGGTCCTGCAAGTGTGTATGATAAGGATGCTTATAGAGTAGATAAAGAGATTTATGAGCTTAATCTTCCAATTCTTGGGATTTGTTATGGTATGCAACTTATAACCGTTGATTTTGGAGGAGAGGTTGTTAGGGCAAATCATCACGAATATGGAAAAGCCGAGCTTTTTATTGATGAGCCTCATTTGCTTTTTGATGATGTAAATAATCCTACAATTGTTTGGATGAGTCACTCAGATAGAGTTGAAAAGCTTCCAAAAGGATTTAAAAGAATTGCTCACACTTCAAACGCTCCTTATGCGGCTATTGTAAATGAAGAGAAAAATATCTATGCAATTCAGTTTCACCCAGAAGTTACTCATACTATTGAGGGGAGTAAAATTTTAAGAAACTTTGCAAGGAAGATTTGTAAAGTTACAAGCAAATGGGATATGGCTCATTTTGCAAAAGAGCAAATTAAAAAAATTCGTGAGCAAGTAGGGGATAATAAGGTAATTTGTGCTTTAAGCGGAGGAGTTGATAGTAGTGTAACTGCTGCACTTTTGCACGAAGCAATTGGAGATAAACTTATTCCAATTTTTGTTGATACGGGACTTCTTAGAAAAAATGAAAGGGAAGAGGTTGAGCATGCGTTTAAGAATGTTTTAAAAGTTCCATTAATTACAGTTGATGCAAGAGAGAAGTTTTTAAGTAGATTAAAAGGAATAACTGACCCAGAGGAAAAGAGAAAGATTATTGGTCATACTTTTATTGAAGTGTTTGAAGAAGAAGCTAAAAAACATAAAGATGCCAAATTCTTAGCCCAAGGGACTTTATATCCGGATGTTATTGAGAGTGTGAGTGTAAAAGGACCTTCTAAAACGATTAAATCTCACCATAATGTTGGAGGACTTCCTGATTGGATGGAGTTTGAATTAATTGAGCCTTTAAGAGAGCTTTTTAAAGATGAGGTTAGAAAACTTGGACTTGAACTTGGACTTCCAAAAGATTTAGTTTACCGCCATCCATTCCCGGGACCTGGGCTTGCAATTAGAATTATGGGGGAAGTGAATGAGAGGGATTTAGAAATTTTAAGAGAGGCTGATTATATTTTTATTCAAGAGCTAAAAGCTTGGGGACTTTATAATAAAGTATGGCAAGCATTTGCTGTGCTTTTGAATGTAAGAAGTGTTGGGGTAATGGGAGATAATAGAACTTATGATAATACTATTGCTCTTAGGGCTGTAAGTTCAACTGATGGGATGACTGCTACTTTTTCGCATCTTCCATATGAGTTTTTAGAGAGAGTTTCAACTAGAATTATTAATGAAGTAGATGGAGTTAATAGAGTGGTTTATGATATCTCTTCTAAACCTCCTGCAACGATTGAGTGGGAGTGATATGATTTATCTTTTAACAGATGAAAAATATGATGGAGTTTTAAATTATCCAGTTATTAAGATTAATTTCTTACCAATCTTCCCAGATTTTAGGGGGGTTGATTTTTTGCTTTTTACTTCGAAAAATGGGGTTAGAGCAGTTGAGAGAGTAAATGATGAATGGAAAAAAATCCCGTCTCTTGTAATAGGGGATGGAACAAAAGAAGAAGTGTTAAAAAGAGGCGGTAAGATTGAATATGTAGCTAAAAATTCTTATGGGGATGAGTTTGCAAAAGAAATTGATAAAAAGTATAAGGGTAAAAATATTTTGTTTTTTAGAGCTAAAAATATTATTTCAAATATAGCTTTTAAAAATAATATTTTAAAAGAAGTGATTGCTTATGAGACAAAATGTAATAAGCCAAAAAATAATTTAAAGAAACCTTCAATTATTATTTTTTCTTCTCCTTCTACTGTGAAGTGTTTTTCTAAGATAGAAGATTTTAAAGGAATTATTCCAGTTGCAATTGGTAAAAAAACAAAAAAAACTCTTTTAAACTATTTTAAAGAAGAGGAAATTTTTATGCCAAGTAAGCCTTCTATAAAAAAATGTATTGAACTTGCAAAAAGTTTATATTCTAATAATCAAAAAAGCTGATTGACAACCGCTCATAATTTTGGTATAATTTTATTAGTAAGCCTGAGAGGAGCGCTACCCGCACATTTTGGGGCCCTACACGAACTTTTTTGGGGAGATGGTAGTGGCTGGGGTGTGTGGCGGCCCTTATTGGCTGCCCCTAAACCAGCCCTCCTATCCTATGCTTTGAGGCTTATGGGAGCCCAAAGTCACTGCGTGAACGCCCTCTTGGGCTTTTTTTTATTTATAATTAGATTTTAGAAAAAATATTATGTTAAGTGTTTTTAATAACTAATATCAAAAAAAACAAAACTATTCATCCAAAAAATATCTAAAACAAAAAACACACAAAACCTCCAAAAACTTGCATAATTTTAGTAATTTTGGTTTAATTATCCTAAAAAAGGATAACAATGTTTGATCCATTTGATGAAAATAAAACTCCAAAAGATAAATTTTTTGAAATAATATTTCACGCAAACAGAAACTTAGTAATTGAAGAGTTAGAAGAGATTTTTAAAAGACTTGCAGCTCTTGAAATCTTAGCAGAGGAGTGTTATAAAGATAAACTAGAACAAAAAATTCAAGAAATAACTTTTACAAAATCAGACAAACTTGAAGAGATGGAAAATGATTTATACATCCACTCAATGTCAAATATCTTAACAAAAAATGAATAAAGATTTAATATGTTTTATAAAATTTTAGATGAAATGTTTAGTGATATAAAAGAATACAAAGATATTAAAAAGGGCAAAGGAATAAGGGGAAAATTAATCACAATTATTAATCCATCAGCTCAAAAACTTGCAGCAATTGTAGAAGCTATTCATCTTGCAAGTTTACTTCACGATGATGTGATTGATAATGCAAATATAAGAAGAGGAGCTATTTCAATTAACGCAAAATATGGAGAGCACATAGCAGTTATGTTAGGAGATATAATCTATTCAAAGGCATTTTTTGAGCTTACAAAATTCCCAAGCGAGATAGCATCTCTTATATCAAATGCCGTATATCTTTTATCAAAAGGTGAGCTTGAAGATGTAAAACTTTCAAAAAGTATCAATTTAGATAAACAAAAATATATGAAAATGATTTATAAAAAAACTGCTTCATTAATTGAGGCAGCTTGTGGAGCTAGTGCGATTTCAAGAGATTTTCCGGCTGAGAATTTTAAAACTTATGGTAAAAATATTGGACTTGCTTTTCAGATTGTAGATGATTTACTTGACATTATCCAAGATGAAAAAACACTTGGTAAACCATCAATGCACGATTTTTACGAAGGAAAAGTTACACTTCCTTATATTTACCTCTTTCAAAGAACGAAAGAGAATGAAAAAAATGAACTTAAAAAACTTTACAAAAAAAAATTAGGCAAAAACGATAAAGAATTTATTTTGAAATTAATGCAAAAATATAATGTAATTGAGGATACATTTAATGAAGCAAAAGAGCTTATTAAACAAGCAAAAGAAGCAATTAAAGATTTTGAGATTAAAGAGTTAGAAGAAATTGCAGATAAAATCGTAAAAAGGACTTTTTAGTGGAAATTAATATCAATGATATAAGAAACCCAGAATATGTTTTAGTTGGAAATAAAAAAGTAAAGCTTGATGAGCTGATTGAAGAGTATCAAAAACTAAAAAAAGCTAAAAATAAAGCAATAAAAAAGTATTTAAAAGAACAAGAGTTAAAACCTTACCAAGCCGAGCTTATAAAGATGCAAAAATATCTTGAAGATACCCAAAAAAGAATGATAGTATTGTTTGAAGGAAGAGATGCCGCTGGTAAGGGAGGAACTATTAGAAGAATCGTAAGGTATATGAATGAAAAACATTACCGAGTGGTAGCACTTGGAAAGCCAAGCGAAGTACAAAGAACTCAGTGGTATTTTCAAAGATATGTTGAGCAGTTTCCAAGAGGAGGAGAGATAGTTTTTTTTGATAGGAGTTGGTATAATAGGGCAATGGTTGAACCAGTTTTTGGATTTTGTACACCAGAAGAGTATAGAAACTTTATGATAGAGTGTCCAATGTTTGAGAAATCACTTGTTATGGAAGAGACTATCTTAGTTAAGATTTATCTCTCAATCTCAAAAGAGGAACAAGCAAAAAGGTTTGAGAAAAGACGCACAGACCCACTAAGACAATGGAAACTTAGCGAGATAGACCTCCAAGCCCAAGATAAGTGGGATGAGTTTACGGAGATGAAATACAAAATGCTAAAAGCAACTCATACTCATTACGCCCCTTGGGTAGTAATAAGAAGTGATAATAAGCATCTTGCAAGACTTAACGCAATGAAAGTTATATTAAATGCAGTTGATTATCCAAATAAAAATCCAAATCTTGATTATAAACCGGATGAAGGAATAGTAGTAACAGGAGCAAAAGAGATAGAGATTATGGAAGAAGATAGGAAAAAAAGAGGTAAATTTGTAAGCTAAGGAGCTAAAATGGAATTTAAGGAAAAATTTGAAGCACTTTTTAAGAACGAATTAAGTCAAGAAGAAGCAAGGAAATTTTTAATAGAGCTTTATAAGAAAAAAGAAACTCCAAAAGAAATTGCTATTGCGGCTGAGATTATGAGAAAATATAGCATAAAGCTTCCTCTTAGCAAAGAACTTCAAGAAAAATTAATAGATATAGTAGGCACAGGGGGAGATAAAAGCAACAGTTTTAACATATCATCTACAACAGCTCTTTTAATATCATCAATTGGGAGTATTGTCGCAAAACACGGAAACCGCTCAATAACTAGCAAGTCAGGAAGTGCGGATATGCTTGAAGCTCTTGGAATTAATATTAATTTGCCTCCAAATAAACAAGTAAAAATGCTTGAAGAAGTTGGATTTACTTTTATTTTTGCAATAAATCACCATCCGGCTATGAAGCATATTATGCCAATTAGAAAGTCAATTCCTCATAGAACAATCTTTAATCTTTTAGGACCTCTTACAAATCCAGCAAATGCAAAGAAATATCTCTTAGGTGTTTATACCCCTGAGTTTTTAGAACTGTTTGCAGGGGCTTTAAGTTTAATGAATGTAAAAAGAGCAATGGTTATAAGTAGTGAAGATGGAATGGATGAAATTAGTATAGCAGCTCCTACTAAGGCTATTTATTATGATGGAAAGAGATTTAGGGATATGAGAATAAATCCTTTAATTTATGGAATGTTTGGAAGTAAAGAGGATTTAGTAGGAGGGGACGCAAAAGAGAATGCAAAAATTACAAGGGGTATATTATCAGGAGAGATTAAAGGACCAAAGAGAGATGTTGTTTTACTAAACGCAGCAGCTGCTTTAATGGTAGATAATAAAGTTTCGTCTATTGAAGAAGGGATAGAAATAGCAAAAGAGGCGATTGATAGTAAAAAAGCAATAAATCATCTTGAAAAGATTATAGAAGTTTCTAAGAAGTTATAATGGCACTAAGAGAGATTAAGTACAAAGGTAACATTTTTAAAATAAATTACGAAATTGTTCCTCCAAAGAAGGAAACAAGAAAGGATATAATTTTTTTGCATGGCTGGGGTTCTAATAAAGAAATTATGAAGGTTTTTAAGCAAGATTTTGAGGAATTTAGACAAATTTATATTGATATGCCGGGTTTTGGCAAAAGTAATGCACCAATTCCTCTTACAACTTTTGATTATGCTAAAATAATAGATGTTTTTTTAATTAACATAAATGCCAAAAAAGATGTTATAATCTCTCATAGCTTTGGAGGTAAAGTTGGACTTTTGCTAAGACCAAAGCTACTTGTGTTGCTATCAAGTGCTGGTATTTTAGAAAAAAAACCAGCAAGTGTGAGATTTAAAATAGCCCTTTACAAATTATTAAAAAAACTTACAGGAGCTAAATTTAGAGACTTTTTTGTGAGTAAAGATGTAAAGGGAATGGATGAAGTAATGTATTTAACTTTTAAAAATGTTGTTAACGAAAACTTTGACGAAATTTTTAAGAGCTATGATGGCGAAGTTTTGATTTTTGGAGCGAAACGAGATAAAGCAGTAACCCCTAACGCAATCAAACAGCAATCACAGCATTTAAACACAAATTATAAAATTTTTGACGGTGAGCATTACTTTTTTTTGGATAAAAATAATCGCAAAGAATTAGTAAAGCTCATAAAAGAAAGGATAAAAGATGAGCAGTCTAAAAAATGACATAAGCGTAATAGTAGATTTTACAATGTTTCCAACTGATAAAGGGGAGAGTGTTAGTCCATATGTAGCAAGAATTGTAAAAATGTTAAAAGATAAAGGAATTAAATTTCATTTAACCCCAATGGGAACTATTTTTGAAGTAGAAGGAATGGATAAAGCTACTGAGATTATGAATGAAGCTTATAGATTACTTGAACCTGATTGCAATAGAGTATATGCAATCGCAAAGGTAGATATTCGCAAAGGCAAAATCAACAGACTCTCAGACAAAATCCAATCAGTTTTAGAAAAAACTAAGGAAGAAAATGAAAAAGAAAATAGCAGTAGCAAAGACCCTATTAGATGCATTACCTTTTATTAGAAAATTTTATGGTAAAACAATTGTTATAAAGTATGGAGGGAGTGCACAAATTGATGAGACTCTAAAAGAATCTTTTGCCGTTGATATTTTAATGCTTTATATGGTAGGAATTAAACCAGTTATAGTGCACGGAGGTGGTAAAAGAATTAACGAAATTTTAAATGCTCTTAATATAAAAACTAAGTTTAAAGATGGAGTAAGAGTTACTACAAAAGAAGCTATTAAGATAGCTGAAATGGTGCTTAGTGGTGAAATTAACAAAGAAATTGTTAATATGCTAAATCAACACGGGGCAAAAGCAATTGGAATTAATGGTAAAGATATGAACTTTATGAAAGCTAAAAGTTTGATTGGATATACAGGAGAGATTGTCTCTATTGATGGGACTTTTCTTCAAAAACTAATAAGTGAAAATCTCATCCCAGTCATTGCACCAATAGCGGCTGGGGATAGCCCAACTCATCCAGGGTTTAATATAAACGCTGATACGGCTGCAAGTGAAATTGCGGCTGCCATTGGAGCAAAGAGAGTTATTTTCTTAACAGATACCCCAGGAGTTTTGGATAAGGATAAAAAGTTAATTCCCTCTTTAAGTAAAGATGAAATAGAGAAGTTAAAAAAAGAAGGAGTAATTGCAGGTGGAATGATTCCAAAGGTAGATGCCGCACTAAATGCTGTGGAAAAAGGAGTAGAAAAAGCTCATATTATTGATGGTAGAGTTGAGCATTCAATCTTACTTGAACTTCTAACAAGCGATGGAATTGGGACTGAAATCGTTGCGTAGTGTGGTATAATTCACCTCAAAAAAGGGTGAATTTGCCACTTTCTAAACTCAACGAAGAACAATTCAAAGCTGCTACTGCTTCTTTTGGTCACAATTTGGTAATTGCAAGTGCAGGAACTGGTAAAACTTCAACAATTGTTGGAAGAATTGCTTATCTTTTGCAAAATGGAATAAAACCAGAAGAGATTTTGCTTTTAACTTTTACGAATAAAGCGGCAAATGAAATGAAAGAAAGAGTCTCAAAATTTATTCCATTGGCTAAAAATATAGAAGCTGGCACATTTCATGCAATAAGTTATAAATGGCTAAGAAAACTTAATAAAAATATTGTCTTAAAACAGATTAAAGACTTAAAAATCTTATTCAAATCAATTTATGAAAAAAGAGATTTTAATAGATTAGATATTGAAGAGAAACCCTATTCAGCAAATTATCTTTTTGATTTATATTCTCTTTATCTAAATTCCAATTATCCCTCGTTTGAAGAGTGGCTTATTAAGAAAGCCCCAAATCAAAAAGAGTATGCATTAATTTATGAGGATATCTTTGATGAGTATGAGAGAGTAAAAAGAGAATATAATTTAGTAGACTTTAACTCTTTGCTTATTGAGATGATTAAGAGATTAAAAAATGATATAAAAAGCCCTTTTAGAGAAGTTTTAGTAGATGAGTATCAGGATACAAACCCTTTGCAAAATGAATTTATTGAGTCTGTTAAGAATGAGAGTCTTTTTTGTGTGGGAGATTATGATCAAAGTATTTATGCATTTAATGGAGCTGATATTTCTATTATTTCAACATTTGATAAAAGATATAAAGACGCAAAAGTTTTTACCTTAAAAAAAAATTATAGAAGTTATGGGGAAATTCTTGATATTGCAAATAAAGTTATCAAAAATAATCCTCGTATCTATCCAAAAACTCTTGAAGTAACAAGAGGGTATAAGAGAGAGTATCCAAAAGTGTTAATTTATGAAGATACTTTCAATGAATATAGAGATATTGCAAGTAGGATTTCATCTTCTACTACTAAAAAAGATGAAATAGCCGTGCTTTTTAGAAATAATTCAAGTGCGGATGGAATTGAGGCGGCTTTAAGAGAGAGAGGGATTGAATGTAAGAGAAGAGGAGGAGTTGGTTTTTTTGAGAGTAGGGAAGTGAAAGTATTTTTGGATATTTTAACTTATCTTTTAAATTCAAAAGATATTATGGCTTTTATTCATATCTTAGAGTATGCAAAAGGAATTGGAAGTGCAATTGCAAAAGATATTTTTGAAGCATTAAGTATCTTAGGAGATGGAAATACAATAAAAGGCTTTTTAGAGCCTAATTTAGAAAAAAGAGTTTTTGTCCAATCCAAAAGTTCTTATCAACTTGGGCTTTTTGATGATTTTGTTCAACTTGGAAGCGTTAGTAGATTTAAAAATTTGGGTATTAAAGAGGAGTTTTTATCAAATCCTATATTAAAACATCCAAAACTCTCAATTGATGGAGCCGAATTTTTGTATCAATTTTATTTACTTTTAAAAAGAGTAAAAAGAATGAAAAATCCAATTGTTATTTTTGATGAAATTTTTAATTCAAAGCTTTTTGAGATTATAGTATCTACATTGGCAAAAGAGAGAGCAAGGAATAAGAATGGAATTATAGATAAAGAGAAGTTTGAAGAGAGTAAGTTAAAAATCTTAAATAAAGTAAAAATTTTAAGAGGACTTCTTAGAAATTATTCAGATTTAGAGAAATTTTTAAATGCAATGGTGCTTGGAGCAAATGAGATGAGTGAGGGAAGAGGAGTTAATCTTCTTACGATTCACGCAAGCAAGGGACTTGAATTTAAGGAAGTTTATATCGTAGATTTAATGGAAGAGAGATTTCCAAACCTCAAACTTTCAAAAAGTGCAGGAGGGATTGAAGAAGAGAGAAGACTATTTTATGTTGCAGTTACCCGTGCTAAGGATAATCTGTTTTTTGCTTTTGCAAAAAAAGATAGAATTCGTAATAAAGAGTATAAACCAAGTAGATTTTTAAAAGAGGCAGGATATGGGATATAGAGAAAATAATTTAAAAAATATTCTTCACGGATTTTTTTTAGCGGTTGCTATGAGTATTGCCGAACCTTCTACTATTTTGCCTTTAATTGTGCATCATTTTAGTGAAAGTGTTGTTTTAGTGGGAGTATTTGCATCTTTATTAAGGGGAGGTGCCATTTTGGTGCAATTATTCGCGGCTTTTTACGCTCAAAGTTATAAAAAAGTAATGCCTTATTTAAAAAGAGTCTTTTTGGCAAGATTTTTAAGCTGGTTTTTTATAGGAATTGCGATTTTAGTTTTAGGAGATAAAAATCCAAAACTAACTCTTTTTGCAATTGGTATTGGACTTTTTATTTTCTCTTTTTCAGCAGGATTTGGAAGTATTTATTTTAGCGAAATTATTGCAAAGATTTTTAATAAAAAAGAGCGTGGCAAATCTATGGCAAATAGACAATTTTTTGCAGCAATTGCCTCTATTATAAGCGGAGGAATTGCTGGGTGGGTATTATCAAATTTTGAACCCCCAAAAAGTTATGCTTATCTTTTTATTGTTAGTGCGATTTTAATGGGAATTGGACTTTTTGCTTTTTCTACTATAAAAGAACCTATAAAAGAAAATATAAGGGTAAAAGAGGAAAGTTTTTTTAAGTTTTTAAAAAATGCTTTTAAATTTTTAAAAGAGGATAAAGCCCTTCAAATTCAAATCTTAACTATCCTTTTTAGTTACTCTTTTTTGTTTGCATTTCCTTTTGTAATTTTAAAAGCAAACTCAACTATCAATCTTACGGGATGGCTTATAGGAGGATTTGTAACAATTCAAATGGTAGGAGCATTGATTGGGAATTTGCTTTGGAGAAGACTTGCTCCAAAATATAAGTTAATTATTACTCTCTCTTTTATTGTTATGATTTTAGCTTTTGTAATAGCCCTTTTTGCAAAAAACGCATTAATGTATGCGTTGATTTTCTTTTTAATCGGGTTTGGAATGGATGGTTTTAAAATTTCTGGACTTAATTTGCTTTTTGAAATTGCCCCTGAGGATAAAAGACCAATTTATGTAGCACTTCAAAACAATTTAACTTCAATTGGACTTTTTTTCGCAATTCCCGGAGGATTTATATTAAAATGGTTTGGATATAAGATTTTGTTTTTGTTTACTATTTTTATGCTTTTAGTGGGATTTTTATTTGCACTTCAAATAAAGGAGAAAAATGGATAGATTATATGCGCCTTGGAGAAGAGAGTATCATACCAAAAAGAGTAGTAAATGTGTATTTTGCGATATAGCAGCTTCTTTTGAATTTGATGATGAAAATCAAGTTTTTTATAGAGATGATAAATGCTTTTTTGTAATGAATAGATTCCCTTACAACCCAGGTCATTTTATGATTGTACCAATTAGACACGTTGGAGAATATGAGGAACTTAGTGATGATGAGGTAAGCCACATCTCAATCCTTGCAAAAAAGGGAGTTAAAATCTTAAAAGATTTTGGGGCTGATGGAATTAATATGGGTTGGAATTTGGGATTTGATGGAGGTGCTGGAATACCAGGGCATATTCATCTTCATTTAGTTCCGCGATTTAAAAGAGATACTAATATGATGAGCACTATTTTTAATACCAGAGTTTATAGTGCTGACTTTGATAAGATTTTTGAAGAGATAAAACGGATAAGTAAAAAGTATTTAAAATAGCGCTTTATTTAAAATCCACTGACATTTTTGATTTTTAGTTTTAGAAAGTCCGATTTTATGGGGCTTTTGAAGCATTGGCGTCCCCGGCGCGATTTGAACGCACGACCTTCGCCTCCGCAGGGCGACGCTCTATCCAGCTGAGCTACGGGGACAGGAATGAAATTATATCAAATTTTTACGATAACTACAACGGCAATAACAT
>JAMOSZ010000077.1 GCA_027062625.1 Nautiliaceae bacterium | reverse complement strand
TTTATGTTTAGTATTCATCTCACCTCTTACTAATTTCTCATATCTTTTTTTAGTCTTTTATTCATGCATAGTCTTTTTCAGTATTTTACTGTTTTATTCCTGATTTAAGTTGTGTAGAAAGGTATGAGTAAATCTAATTTTTATTTGATTCATCATATTTTGGCTATAGTGTTAATAAAAACTAACTTATACTTTAACCTCACTCTACTCACAATACACATATAATCTAACATATACTTTATATCAAGGAGCATTATATGGCACAAGTAACCATATACATACCAAACGATTTAGAGAACCAAATCAAAGCAATGGCAAGTTCACTCAATATCTCTATTAGTAAATTTATCTCAACCATATTAGAACAAAAGGTTCAAAATGAGTGGAGTCATAGTAGCCGAAAATTAGCAGGTTCATGGGATGATTTCCCAACACTTTGATATGTTTTTTCGTAACCATTCAGCATAAAAGAAAAAAGCAAAGGAGAGTAGTTTAAAAGTAATTTTTTGATATAGTAAGGGATATATAGTAAGAGGAGTTTTTTATGCATAATCAAGATGAGATGTTAAGAGACATACTTTTAGAACTAATAGAATTAAGACAAGAGAATAAAAAACTAAGAGAAGAAAACAAATCGCTAAAAGAAGAGATTAAAAAGTTAGTAACCATTCAGCATCAAACAAAAACAGGTAGATAAACTTCATTTTTCAATACATTACCCAACTCCTCAAGCACCGAACGATTGTTCTTTTTCATGGTATAGATGAATCCTCTAATTCTGTTAAACATTTCAGCACCTTTAAAACTAGCAAAGCAACCAGATATTTTTTCTTTGACTTTTAACATTCTAAGGTCTCTTTCTGCTAGATTATTGGTAAATGGCACGAGTAAGTTTATAAAGAATCTAAGCGTTTCTTCTTTATACCGAACAAGTCTATCCAATAAGTTTTTACCCTTACTTTGTTTTGGTTTTCTTTTGCTTTTTTGTATCTCTATTGGAGGTGGATAATAGTGTTCTGCTGATTTGCATATATCATCATATTGTTGATAAAATTGTTGTATTTTACCCTTTGATGGAGAGAACTTTCCTTTTTCTTTCACTGAATATATATGTTTATTCATTCTTGTGAGGAGCGTATGCATAAGTACCTAACCAAAATAAATCATCAAAAATAGTATAATACAAAATGAGATATATAACAGACCTAAATAAAAAGACAATTGAAGCATTAGAAGAAATCATAAAAAATGAAGTACGCTATAAAAGT
>JAMOSZ010000076.1 GCA_027062625.1 Nautiliaceae bacterium | reverse complement strand
AAGAGCTTTCAAAAGATTTGCAAAAATTTGAATTTAAAACTTACGATGAAAATATACTTCCTGGAGATTTAAAATCTATTGTGAAAAATATAAATCTTGCTACAAATAAGATTCTAAAGACTTTAGATACTATCATTAACATCCTTAATAAAGCTGACATAAATCAAAAAATAGATACAAAAGATTTATCTGGAAAACTTTTAGAACTTGCAAATTCTATTAATAATTTTTCCAACATCTTTTTAAATATCCTTAATGAAATTGAAAAATTTTCTTTAGCCGTTGAAAATGGCAACCTTAACGTCAAAATTAATAGAGATATTATTCCTAAATCCTTAGAGAAACTTGCCTTATCTTTAGAAGGCATTCAAAATACTTTAAAAACTATTGTTAACTTTTTACTTACTATCTCCGATAGTCTTTCTAAAAACAATCTTGCTATTAATTTAGATGATAGCGCTTTAAAGGGTTCTTATAAAGAAATCGTAAAAAAAGTAAATCTTGGAATTTATAAATTTAGAGTAACTATTTCCGAAACTATAAATACCTTAAAAGAAAGCTTAAAAGTACTGGAAGAAAAAGTAGATGAACTTTCCAATGTAGTAAAGAAAATAGAAGAACAAACACAAATTACACACGATTTAAGCCTAGAAGTAGAAAAAACATCTGAGCAGATAGATAAAACAGCAGACAATATTTTAAAAGGAGCTAACTACTCAAAAGAGGTATTAAAAACAGTAGAAAATAGTAGGGAAGTACTTTCATTTATAAAAAATATATTTAACAAAAGAATAAAAGAATTATCAAACATAGTAGAAATAATTTTACAGATAGCAGAGCAAACTAATATGCTTGCTTTAAATGCAGCAATAGAGGCGGCAAGAGCAGGAGAGCATGGAAGGGGATTTGCAGTAGTGGCAGATGAAGTTAGAAAACTAGCTCAAAAGGTAGTGTCAGCAACGGATCAAATAAAACTTACATTTGAAGGATTAAATAAAGATATAGAAGAAAAAATACTAAAAAATTTAACAAAAAGTTTTGATGATATAAAAGACATAATAGAAAAGCTATTTAAGGTAGTACAAGAAGGAGCACAAAATGCAAAAAAATCTTCAAAAAAAATGAAAGAGCTTATGGAGGATTTAAAAGCTCTTGCTTCTACTGCTCAGGATAATCTTGAGGAACTTCAGGAAGTTATTGATTCTATTTTGAATCTTTATAAAAAAATTTCTTCTCTTGAAAATAAACTTTCCCAGTTTAGAATTTAAA
>JAMOSZ010000075.1 GCA_027062625.1 Nautiliaceae bacterium | reverse complement strand
CCGTATGGCTCTTCAATATGAGAGATTGTAATTATCCCTTCTTTTGTGTTTGCAAGTGGAATTGTTTTTAGAAGTTTTGTTTTTTTCATTTTCCCCTCCTTTTTGTTTATTATAACAAAAACTTATAATTTTTTTATAAAATTTTCAATCTCTTTTTGCAAATGTTTTAAGTCTTTTGAATTGTCTATTATAAAATCGGATAAAGATTTTTTTTCTTCAATATCCATCTGGTTTTTTAAAATTGATTCAACCTCTTCTTTTGAGGCGTTGTCTCTTTGCATAACTCTTTTTATTTGAATTTCTTTTGGGGCATAAACTACTAAGACTTTATTAAATTCTTTGTAGTTTTGCTTTTCAAAATAAAGCGGCAGGTCTACAAAGTAGGGGATGTTGTCTTTTTCATACTTTTTTGCCTTTTCAATAACTTTTTTTTTGACTTCTGGCAAAATTATATCTTCAAGCTGTTTTAGCTTTTCTTTGTTGTTAAAAACTATTTTTCTAAGTTTTTTTCTATTTGTTGTGCTAAAAAGTTTTTTTATTGTCTCTTTTTTCTCTTCAAAAACTTCTTTGCTTATTTTATCTGCGTCAATTATTTTATATCCATAAAGCTTCAAAAAAGAAGCTACGGTGCTTTTTCCAGTCCCTATTCCTCCTGTTAGGACGATTGCGTTTTTAAAGTCTGATGACATCTTTTATCTCTTCAAAAATGTATTTTGGAAGCGTAAAAGATGAGATATGCACATCTGTTGTGTAATAATCTGTATTTTCCACAAAGTCGCTTCTGTGGCGTATTATATCTGCTGTTGGGTGAAATTTTTTGCTTGCAAATACAAGAGGTTTTGCGTTTAGGTTTTTGTCTAAATAAAAATAAGGCATTACAATCCAGAAAAGTTTGCTTAGGTTTGCAAAAAGGTCTCTATCAGTTAGGCTTTTTGGAGTTGTTATGTAAATTCCTTTATCATTTAATTTTTCGTAGATTTTTAGAATATCACTTGGAGTTTCTTCAATAATTAAATCATAATTTGTAGAATCATCTTCCGTGTGGATATCAAATGAGGTTATTGTTATTTTTTTAAATTCATCTTTAAGCTCATTTGGCACTAAAATTTTTGTTCCCTCACTCGTGCATCCTCCAACAAGTGCCATCATTTCGTTTTTTGCATTCATTATTTTCCTTTTTTTGGCTTAATATATCAAAAAAATTGGATTTTTCAAAAAAATTTGATATATTCAGATAAATTTTATCTTAAAAGGTTAAAGATGATAGTTCATCTTTGTTGCAG
>JAMOSZ010000074.1 GCA_027062625.1 Nautiliaceae bacterium | reverse complement strand
AGAAGATCTACAAGAAAATGCGAGTCGGCTAGCTATATATTATTTAGCAGATGATCGAAAGGCGGAGTTAGCTTAATTTCTACCTCCGCCTAAGCCTCCCTCCAAGGGAGGCTAAAACCTGGAGGTCTGGCAGACTCTCCGAGGTCTGTGCAGGCCTCCAGGTTTTAGATCTTAACAAAGAAAAAATGAATGCAAAAAAAAGAAAGGAAAAATTAGAGAAACAATTTAAAAATTATTTTGGAGCTGTGCCACAAACCATGGTACAGCTCCAGGAATTATTTATCAAAAAAAATATCCCTGGCTGGGACCAGGGATATTGGATAGAAAAGTTTCAGGAACTCCAGGAGGCATACAACCTCCTGGAGCACATAGAAGAGAGAGGGCTAGCTGACATTCTCTAAGGTCCTAGTCCTCTCAGGCCGCCTCTGTCCCTCTCCCGGGCGGCCGCCTCGGTATTTCCGAGGCAATATAAATACGGGAGAGGATAGGCTCGTCTCGGGAGCGAGCCTGATATAAAGAAGTCCCGCGGGAGTTTGAGGACTCTCCCGATACCAAAAAGGTCCTCCCCGGCCCACCAGGGTGAGAGTGGGGAGAAAGTTTTAAATCTTAAATAAAAAACTACCAATGCCAATTTATCAAGTAGTAGTATACAGAGAGGATAATTATTTTAAAAGAAGTTTTACGGAAGATTTTTCAGAAGAATTTACAAGTCTTGAGGCGGCTCGCAAATTTGCGAGCCAATTCCAATATACTACTATATTTACAAAAGTGAAAGTAACTTTCTTTAAAAAAGGAAAGAAATTTAAAGAAGAGTTCCTTCGGGTCAAAGACTCGGAGGATTTAAGAGATACAGCAAGTAAACTTGCAATCTATTATTTAGCAGATGATCGAAAGGCGGAGTTAGCTTAATTTCTACCTCCGCCTAAGCCTCCCTCCAAGGGAGGCTAAAACCTGGAGGTCCGGCTAAGTTCCCTCAGGCTTAGCTGGGCTTCCAGGTTTTAGTTTTTTAAAAAAAAATTAATATGAAAGAGGAGTATTACAAACTCCAGCAAATCAAACGCTGGAGTCTACCTCTCAGTATCTCCGCGAGGCGGAGTACTGAGAGGGAATAACGAGGTAAGCCTAAGTGTTGATACATAAATATTGAGGTAAGGTATGGTATTGAGAGGTAAGTGTTGAGGTAAAGTGAGGTGTGAGGACTAAACGCATAGGTAAATTTTGCCTTAATTATGAAATCTAAAAAAAGTGAACCTTCGGCAGATGCTGAGGGTTCATTTTTTTAGATTGTAAAGAAAAGAAAACCATGATTAGAAATCACATTGTTTTCAAAACGGATAAGTTGGCAACTGCTAACTCTGGAGTTTTCAAACTCCCGTTTAGGCTTCTTATAGAGCCTAAACGGAAGAGGGTTACGGTGAGATTTAATTCCTCGGAATTGTTTCAAAAAGCTGTGCAAAAATTTAAAAGAGAGATAAGTGATACAGAATTAACTCCAGCTGAGTTGCTGGAGTTAACTCAGGGGTACAGAATAGATTATGAAAATCAGAAGATTGTGCTTAGAAGGGCAGTTTTAGATTTTTTTGGATGTATTTATAAAGCTAAAGATGATAGATTGCGGATTGATGATGGAGTAGTAAAAGAACTGTTAGGACTCCAGGATTAATCTTTTTACCTCCGAGGAAAAGAATACGAAACCTCGGAGGTAGATGGTCTTATATTTTGTTTTATTTTATATTTTAAATAAAAAAACCATGGCAAAAAAAGAATTAAAAAAATTATTAGAAACTTTTAAGAAAGAATACAAAAAATTAAAAGAATTAGAAGCAAGGAAAAAATGAAAAGAGTTGTTGGAAACATATTTGGAGATGATTTTAAACAATCAATGGTGGTGAGAAGATAAAAGTTACAGCCGGTCTTGAGGAGGCCGGGAAGAAAATAGAAGTTATTGGATAGGGAATATAACTGCTCCAGTTTATCATTGGAGATGATACGGGAGCAATCATATGCCTGATGAGGAATGGGAAGATGAAGAAATTGACATACAGGAAGTAATAGATTATTTACAACAAGTTATAGAAGAAGGACAACCAATAGGAATAGGAGAATACTATAGTAATGATAATGAAAATGGAAGTCGAGAAGAAGGAGAAGAAGGGATTTTGTATCCTGAAGACATCGAGGAAGTATTAGAGAAATTTTTAAAAGAAAATATTGAAAAAATAAAGAAGAAGAAAGCAGAGAAGAATAATTAAGGAATAAGAGAATATCTCTTATTCCTTTTTTTATTTTTTAACTAAAAGTAATTATGTTAAGATTTGAAAAAAAACGATTTTGGTGAGAAATTTATCTTACAGAAGAATGAAAAAAAATGTTAAAAGAATACTTAAAAGATATTTTAGAAGGAAGGTGGACACAGATTAATTCTGTATATGGTAGTCGAGAGTATGGAATTAGAATAGAAGAGAAAAAATGGATAGGACAGATAGAAGCTATTGCCATCAATAGATTTGAAGATGGACAAGGATACGAAGAGGAGGAAAGAGAAGAAAGAGAGCTAACTATTGAAGAAGTGTTAGAATATTTAATAAACCTAAAAAGAGGAATACAAGTAGGAAGAATATTAAAGAAGAAAGATATGGAAGAAGGACATGTTCGGGAAGTTAAAGAAGTATACAAATTAAAAAAGAAAGATATTGAACAGGTAGTTCAAGAATTTTTAGAAGAAGAGTTAAGGAAGATAAGAGAAATAAAGAAAAAATAAAATTTATTTCTTTAAAAAACAAAAAAAATGGTAAAATTTCTTAAGATTTTATTTATTGCTGTTTGTATTTTAGGTATATTTTTACTTCTTACTTTTTCAAAAAAGAATACAGTTCCAGATCAAATGAGCTGTAATTTTTACGCACAACACTGCTGAGTAGAATGATTTGATGTGATATGTGCTGGATGAGATAGAGATATTATTTTGACGTGAAAAGATAGAGAGGCATATATCAAGTGTTTAATTTATAATAAATAGAGTTATGAGAATACTATTTTATATTTGTGCGATTTTTTTCTATGTTCTTATCGGGAAGAGTCTCTACGGGCTCTTCCCGATACTCGCCTCTCCCCTCTTCTCCTCCATAATAGCAGGATTTGGAGAGGAGGGGATGAAGTTATTATGACGGAAGATTTTGGAGAAAGAATACTGAAAAGGAGAAGGATTTTTTCTCTCTATAGGAATCCGAACGATGATGGAGGTAATTGTAAGGAGTTGGGGAGTGTGGGAGGAAATGGCGTTATTTTTACCTTTCTTTTTTGCTTATTTATTTTTAATTCACACATCTTTTAGTGTAGTGATGTTGAAAGGAAAAAGATTTTATATAATGGCGGCGGCTATGCATTTTGTTTTTGACTGGTTGATAAAAATTGGATATTGGAAATTGAGTTTTATTTTTCTTATCTTTTATATTATAATCATCATATTATGAAGCCTACAAGAAGAGCCTTATTAAAATTGTTAACAGAATACCAGAGAGCTTTATATTTATTTCAAGACCAACGTGAGGCACAACGCCTTGCGTTGGTGCAAAAGAAGAGGTATGGGATATTATCTAGGTTGCCTAAAATAAAGGAGAAAAAGAAGCAGGAGAGGTTAGGATTATTTAATTTGAAAGAGCTTTGGGAACAGAAAGAGAAATTTGAAACGAAATGATTAAGATTTTTTAATAATGAAATTCGAAAATATGCGAAGGAAATACCAGAGTATTCAGGAGAAGGAAGAAATGTTTTAGTAAAAAAAGATGAAGAGTATTTGCTTCAACTTGAGAAGAAATATAATACTTTTTTTAGCTTGTATGATTTCAGTATTCAAAATGCTGAGCAAGAGTTTAATAAATATATATATCGATGGAAGCAGCGTCAACCTGAGTTAGTGCAAAAATTCGAGAAAGAAGCGAAGAGATTTATATTTAACTTACAGAATACAAAAGAAGGACAGCACTACCTAAGAAATGAAGAACTGTTTCAGGGAGAGTACAAAAAATTTAGAAAGAGCGTACTTTGAATTTAGCCTTAATTATGAAAAAATATTAATGCTTTTTATATTTTAATAATTAAAAACATGAACACATATTATGTTGAATTTAAAGATTGAACTACTGCTGTAGTTGTAGCATATAGTATACCAGATCTTTATAGTAAACTTGGGAAGAAAGCTGAAGATGTAGTAGTTGTGCGTAAACTAAAATTTAAGAAACACAGGAAGCCTCGTTAACACGAGACTTCCTTTTTTATAATTTAATAAAGTCTGAAATGACAGCATTTGATAAATTCATAGTTTATTTTTTGAAAGATTTAAATTGGTTGAAAGAACGTGGTGAGGATGAAAGTTTTATAATAAAGGTGAAATTGATGTTAATAACTAACATTCAGGCAATAGTGGATGAAATAGAGGATACTAGGTTAAGTGAACTTGTTGAGGAAGAATATAAGAAGTTTAGAGAGGAACATCAATGAAGCGAGGAAGAGATACGAGAAAGATTTTTAAATTGTGATGAGTGTTGGGGGAAGATATTAAGGAAACTAAAAGAAGAATACGAAAAAAGAATAAATAGAAAATTTTAGAATTTTACGAAAAAAATGGTTATGAAAGGTCTATATATAATGACATCAACTCGTCCAGTGGTGATACTGCTGGATGAGGTTGGAGATAGAATACAGATTATTGATGATGGAGTAATAATTAGAGATGAGCTTAATGATGTGAAAACAGTTTTAAATAATTTCATATGATGAGATTTGTATGTTTTTAAACAAGAGAATGGTGAACTTAAACGGGCTGTAATAAAGAATTTTGGAAGTTATAACGAACTAGAAGATGGAAAGTTGTTTATTAGATGGTATTAATTTTATTTCTTAAAATTAAGGCTATGATGGTAACAAAAATAAATTTTATTTTAAGTTTGAGTAATTTTACATTAGAAAGAATACATAAAGATTTGTATAAAATAGAATATGTAGACAAGTATTTTATAAAATGAAGAGAATACTTATGGGAGATTTTTATAAATGATAAATGAGAAGTGAAGCAGATAAAAACACAGGGAGTGATTTTATATGATAGTAATCAAATGTTAAATATAACAGGATATGATGCGGTGGCTCGTTTGGTATTTGATGATGCTGTAAAAGAATACTGAGTTACAACTGATGAAGAGAAAAGAGAATTATATGAAAGATTAAGAAGAGATGTAAAGAATACGACAAATTTTCTATTATGGAAAATAAGAGAAAATGAAGAAGAGATAAGAAAACTTATCAAAAAATATAATTCAATTAGACTTTCTTTTTAATTTTTTATATTTTAAACTAAAAAAACCATGTTAAAAGAAATCAAAAATTATTTACAAGAAAACTTGGGAATTTTAGCGGAAGAATTTTTGAAAGAAAGACACCCAGATATTTACGAGTTTTTAAATAATCTAGAAGAATACGAACTTAGTGAAGAGAATAACCTTTTGTTAGAAGGAGAAGATTATCCTTATTTCTTTGTAGTGGAGGTTTTAAGAAACGTTTTGGATGAAAAATGTTGTGATATAAAATATGATGATTATGAGTATCCTTTAGTTCGTATAGAAGCTGCAAGCTTGGATACTTATTTTAGAACGGGAAAAAGAATACTAGTAGATAGTGATTACTATAATACTGAATTTGTGTTAGAAGATATGAAGAAAGAATACGACAGATGGATCTCGTTTAGAAAGAACGAAGGCAAAATAAAATTAGTAAGCCCAGCCTGTTTGAAATAGGCTGGGCTTTTTTATATTTTTAATTTTAAAAATGTATTTTGGGAAAACAATTTTTTCTAAATTAAAGGTTTTATTTGACTCCCTTGGTGTTGAATACGAACGCCAGGGAAGAGTTATAAAAGTAAAAGGTCCAGATAATTGAACAATGAAGGAAGATTATTTGTATACTTTTAAAGATGGGTATTTAATTACAAAGCAGAGAAAACAAAAATATAAACTAGGAAAGATTTTACAGAAATTAAAAATTTACAATGATGATGTGAGGGAAGCTTGTAAGGCTTTGTTGGAAGGTTATAAACTACAAGTTAGTGATAAAATAGATATTTTTAGAGAAGCGTATGATGATAGTAAAACTAAAAGCTGTATGACAGGAGAATTTAAGAAGTCAGAAAAATATGGATTAGATGAATATATAGAAGAGAGTAATTTAAAGATAGCTGTTGTAAGAGATAAAGAAGGTGTTATAATTGCAAGAGTTGTTATTGATGAATTCTCTAAAAAAAGAGGACAAATATATTCTAATGATGATGATAAAAATGGATATTTTATTCTTAAAGCTATATTTTGAAATTGGAAAGAAGATGATGAGTTGGATTTTAATCTTGTAACACAGGATTTGACACATAGTGCTATTGAATCTATGAGTTTATACGAACTTGTGGAGGCGGTAGAGAAAGGACATATAAGGAAGGAAGAAGTTAAATATATTATTGAGAGTATGGTTCAGGATTTAGAAAGAGGGAAAGATCCGCGGATAAGATATAAGATTAAGGAAATATATGGTGATTCTATTGATGTTGGTAATGTGTTTAAATTTCCTGAAGGTAGTGTTTATGGAATAGATGAAGATATATATGCGAATTTAGAGCAGCAAGTTATAGAAACAGAAAGTTGAAAATTAGTTGATGTTATAATTTTAGAAGAACCAGTAGGAAGGTATGAGGCAGTTTTGTATGATAAGGTAGAAGAATTTTATAAGAAGTATAAGAATAAAATGGGGAAATATAATAGAGAATTATTAGAGCAATATATTTAGTTTTATATTTAAAATTAAAACCAAAATGACAAAAGTAATTTATCTTAATTCCAATGATTTAAAACCAGAAGTTAAAGAAGAAATATTTCAGATTGCAAAAGAGAAAGTTTTAGAGAAGATAGTTGATGAAATTAAAGAGAAAGATGGAAGAAATTTAAAAGAATACACAAGAAATTGAGATTTGGATTATGAGAGAACTTTAGAGAATTTAGTGAATTATGTGGAAAGAAAGATCTCTAAATGAGAGTATGAGGTTCCTTATATTGGAGTAAGTTTTGATAAGAATAACACTAGAGAAGAGATAGAGAATACTTTAGAAAGTACAATTGCGGAAATAGCGGATTGAGAGATTTATAAACTTAATTATGTTTTCAACCCGTAAGAATACGCGGGTTGTTTTTTTTATTTACTTTTTAACCAAAAATAAAATGAAACCAAGTAAAAAAATCTTAGACCAATTTATCACAAATATTGCGGCTCAATTAGCAAATTTACATTCTAATAGTTTCGTAGGTTGGGAGGAAATATGATTACCATTTGAAATTACTGATGATGACGATTTTGACACAATAAGAGAAAAAGCGGCAGAATTAAATTGGGACCAATTGAAGGTACTTCAAATAAGACTATTTAAATATGTTGATTGGTGATATTTAGACGAGCAACAAACAATAGAACAAGAACATTGCGCTAGTTATAATCAAGCAATTTTAGTTTTATTAGAGGATATAAAACAAAATCCAAAAGAATACATTGAAAAAATAAAGATTTTTATATCTTAAAACAATAAATATGACAATGGTAAAAATATTCGATGTGAGTGAATATGATTATTGTAATTGATTTGAAAATTGGAAAGTATACTTTAATACAAAAACCTGAGAATTACAAAATAAATATGATGTTTTCGAAAGTGAAGAAGATTTTCTAAGATATTTAAATAAATATGATAAAGAAGATTTAAAGAGAATTTGAAAAAAGATTTTTATTGAGAAAGGATTTTATAATTTAGCTATAAATACTCAAAAAGAATTGAAGAAAATGTTGGGATTATAGTTTTATATCTTAAATTAAAGGTTATGACAAAAAAAGAAAAATTTCTTCAAATTTTAGCAGACTTAAGAAAATTACAAGAGGATTATCAAAATTATTTAAAAAAGTTGGGGGTAAGTATTTTACCCCCAAGCAAAGTACCAGAAGAGTTTAAAAAAAGATTAAAAGAGATAGAGATAGAGTATGGAAAATTTGGGAAAATTGGGAAATGATGATGAACAATTGTAAATTATACAAATGCTACATTTCGTGATGACCGGAATGAGGAAATAATTATTTGAAATTTATGATGAATTACTGGCTGGTGGCCAGCAATTTGAGTTTATAGAGAAGCATATTCAAACAATTGGAGAGAAACAAAAGTGTATAGACGGAATGATGAGGAAATTTTAGATTTCTGTGAACAGTGTAATTGGGAATATACTGACAATACTGAAGTGATAGAGAAAGATGAAGAATACATCTACTTTTAATTTTTTTATTTTTTAAATTATTAGAAAATGAAACGAATTTTTGAAAAAATTGAAAAAGAAACTTCCATAAATGTAAAGGATGTAAAATACTTTGATGTAGATTTTAAGAACGATGAAATTATTATAGAGGGTATAATTGGAGGAGTAATAAATTGAGAAAAGATTGCCGAGATAAATATATCATTTAAGAAAGTAGAGAATTTAAAAGATAAAAATAAGAATAAAACAAATATCGAATTCTTTTTAGAGAAATTGGAAAAGGCTTCTGGATGGGATGTAGAATACGAAAAGGTAGATGATGAGAAACTTATAAAGGAAATAAAAAAGAGAATAAATAAAGATATAAGTGAAGATGTAAATAAAATAAAGAATATCATAGAAAATATAAGCATTCCTAAAACGGAGAGAATACATATAGTAAGAGAGAAAACTGCAGTAGGAGTAGAAAGTGTTTTATATATTGATGGAGAAAAAGTTTGGTCTGGTTTTTATAGCCCTTATTATATAAATAAAGTTGATTATGTAGATGCAGAAGTTGTTAAAGAAGATGGTGAATGGAAGTTAGTCAAGATAGTTATTAAGGGATCGCCAGAAAAAAATAAGGAAGAATACTTATGGACAAAAGATTTGAAAATAGAATTTATAGACAAGGAATAATAATTTTGTATGTTAATTAAAATTTTATTTGTTTACAAAAAATAAAATGCTCAAACTCTTAGAACAAGAAATAAAAGCGGCGGGTTTTGATATAAGCCCGCTGGCTGAAGCAATAAAAAAAGGAGATGTTATTTCGGTCTATTTTCATATAGAAAAGACAAAAGAATATATTCAAAAACAACCAATTTCTGAGGAAATTAAGTTAGAAAAGATGTGGTATTTAGATAGAATGTTCTTGACTTTCATTGGTCAAGCGGATGATATAAAGCCTGTGACACCAATAAAATCAGTAAGTTTATTAATAAAGAAATTAGAAAATATAGAACAGAGGACAAGGAAATATATAAGAGGGATGCCGATATTTATAGCAGCAAAAGATGGTGTTGATTATAATACCAAATATGTGTATAATGAGATAATGAATTCAGAAGAATACAAACAAATTCAACAACTTATGAGAAAGTACAAAGAAAATAGAAGTTCTTATCGGAAGAAACAGATTGATTCGCTAAAACAAAAATTAAAAGAAAGATTACGAAAAAAAGAATACTAATGGTCTATTATAGTGATTTTAGAATTTAAAAATTATTGAAGATGATAGGTCCATTTTTTACAAAGCCAAAAGAAGAGATAATAAAACAGCAAGGAGAATTTTATAGATTTGTTGAAAAGGAAATTGATGATAATCTTGGAGTATTAAAAAACTGATACCCATACATCAAGGGACCGAAAGGTCCTGCATTGATGTGGGAGGCTTTAAGACTAATACATATTGTAGGAGATAAATGGAGACAAGCATTGATATACAAACATTATGATTGGCATAAATTTGTGGATTATGTAGAAAAGAATAGAATTGTAGATTGGGATTGGGATAAAATTATAAATTTTTTAGTTGGTAAAAAGAAAGGAAATGACTAATTACAAAAACTTAATAAAGGCTGACTTAAGAATGTTAGATGTTATTACATTGTTGGACAAAGATAAAGTAAGGTTTTTTACAAACAAATGGTTATATAATATAATGTCGAAGGATGTTGTTTCTGAAAAAGAATACAAGAGATATTTATCTGAAAAGGAGAAAATTTTAGAAGAAAGAGATAGGACAATAAATTCAAATTATGCTAAATATTTTATTTCATAATTATTAAAACACAATGGCAAAAAACGTATTAAAAAAGAAAATTACTTTTATGGGGAAAGAATATGAAATAGATCTAACCAAAGAAATTCCAGCAGAGCTTTATCAAGCTTTGCCAGTATTGGAAGAGAAAGATAGAAGTGGTGTTATTAAACCTAAAAAGAAAAGAACACTTGATTGAAGATGGATAGTTGTTAGATATATTCCTTCGGAATTAATGAGACAGATAATAAGGACTTTTTGATTTAAAAAGATTGTGAAAGAAGTGAAAAGCATACCAGTAAATTGATGATTATTACTTCATATTTGGGTAGATATAATTACTCCTGATGGTGAAGAACTTTCAGGTTTTGCATCACAATTTGTGGCAGAAGGAAGATTAACAAAAGAACTTCCATCAATTGGGAGTATAAAAGCTATTGAGTATAGAGCTATTAAAGATGCATTAAAGTTTAAGTATCCATTTTTTGATATGGTTGATGAAATAGAACCAGAGGAAGGAGTGTTAGAAGGAGAAGAGCAACCTGTTAAAAATGAAGTAGAAACAAAAAATAATAATGATGATGTAGAAAATTTTGTTGCTATGTTTCAAGAATTAGCGAAAGAATATAAAGCTGAATTTAAGAAAACGACTATAGATGAAATAAGAAAATATTTACAAAAAGGTGATTATAAAGGATTAATACAGCAGATAGATAAGTGGTTAGCGAGTTTACAAAATAAGAAGCCAACAGGCTGGGAAGCTAAGAAAAAGACTTTGGAAGTATTCAGAATTAATTTGAAAGAAGCAGTTGAATAAAATCAACGGAAGCTAATAAGCTTCCGTTTTTTAGGTTTTATTTTGTAAAACAAAAATATGGACAAAATCTTAGAAAAACTTTTAGAAACAAAAGAAGAAAAAGCTGATATAGATATAAAACAATATTGGCAAAGGTTATTGAGAAAATCAAATAAATTATCACCTTACGATATGTTAGTATATGCTTATTTAAATACGTGACCTAAGCCAATATGAGAATTGATTAAGGAATATAAGAGTTGAAAAAAGGAATTGTTAGATGCAATATTAGGATTTGTGGTAATTATGTTTATGCGGATGTTCAATAATTATTTTGATAGAAGTACGGAGGCAGAGATTTTGCAGTGACTTTTGTATAGTGTAAGAAATAGAATAATAGATATGTATGATGAGAAGAAGTGAGCTGTTACTACATATTTTTGGTATTGGATAAAGTCATTGACTATAAAGTTTTATATAGAGAGTAAATATTTAATTCACGTACCAGTGTATATTTTCTCTGATAAAGACAAGTTAAATAAAAAGTTTTTTGAGAATTTAATTGGGGGACATATTTCGTTAGATATGCCTGTTTGAGAGGATAATAAATGAAGGTTGGGAGATTTTATGAGTGATGAGTATTCGAGAGTTGACAAAAATATTGAGAATAAATATGTAAAAGAGAGATTAATTGAATTGATGAAAACTTGTTTAACTGAAAGAGAACGGAATATATTAGTTCATAGATATTGAATAGATGGTGCTGAAATTTATAATTTAGATAAATTAGGTGAGATTTATTGAGTGTCCAGAGAAAGAATAAGACAAATTGAGAACACTGCTATCCAGAAATTAAGGATGAATCCAGAGATTCAGAAGTTGTTGTGATTGGAAGAAAATTACGAAGAGAAGATTTTAAAAGGTCTATTAAAGTGAGAAATAAAACCGCATCAAATAAAAGGTAATACAGACAAAATGAAAATAAAAGAACTTTTTAGATCATTAAAAGCAAAAAATGGTAAACGTGGTAGACCTTCTAAACAAAGAACCTAATGAATTATTGAAGAATTGAGAAGTAGCAGAATTAATAGAATTAAAGAAAAAAATAGAGCAAAAGTTAAATGAAGTGAAAGAATATATTTTATTAAAAAAGATTGAAGAAGTATGAGCTTGAACTTATAAAATTAAGAGGGTGGTATCAAGAACTTATAAACCTGTTGATGTAGATTTGTTTTTACAAAGGTATCCTATGGAAAAATACAAGGATATGTATAAAATAAATGTTGATGTAAAGAAGGCAAGGAAAATTGTGGATGATCCTAATTTATTCCAAATAGAAGTAAAAGAATACGTAACAATAAAAGAAATGAAACCTAAACAAGAGGAAGATGATTTACCATAGTAACTAATAGAAAATGATAAAGTTTATTGATGATTTTAATAGATTTTATACAAAACAAAAACCAAAAGATTTAGAGGTTATTAATCAACAAGCAATTGAGCAGCAGGCGGTAATGGAAAGGATGTGATATAAGTTTGTTGTAGACCCAGTTTTTAGACTTTATACACAAATATGACGCAGAACAAATATAAAGTACTATTTGCCGCCTGCTTTATATTTTTTTTGAAGGACTATAGAGGTAAGTAGAGATAAAGAGATATTAAACCAAGTAGAGTTTAGGCCTTGGCAAGAGAAAGTTTTACAAAAGATTGAAGAACAGCTTAATATTTGAAAGCCACAACTTTTAGTAAGAGCACCAACAGGAGCGGGGAAGTCGTGGTTTATTTCATTTTTGACTAGATATTTTGATGAGAAAATATGTATTGTTGTTCCGACTTTAGAGATTGCGAATCAGGTTGTAGAGAATGCTAAAAAATTTTTCGGTGTAAAAGTGAGTCTTTTACAATGAAGTAAAGCAAACCTTACTGATAAAGTAGTTATGCATTATCAAACTTTTAATAAACTTTATAATAGATTAAATTGACAATATCCAGTTTTAATAGTTGATGAAGCACACAAACTTCCAAAGGAAAGAGTGAAGCAAATAAATTTATGGAAAAGTAGAAAAATGATTTTAGCATTTACAGCAACACCAAATAATAAACGGATGTGAAAAGAAGGGCTGAAATTGTTTTGGGGAGATGTGATTTGGATTTCGGATGATGAAGTTGATTTGGTTGATCCAATTGTAAAAGTGGTAAGAAATATTTGGAGATTTAAATATGAAGAAGTTGTGAATGTACAAAAAGCTTTTAATCTTTCAGAACAAAATCAGAATTTGTCAACATATCTTGTGTATAGTAAAGAAGAACGCTTAGAAAGGTTAAAAAATGTTATTAGAGAATTGATTGATTCTTGATATAAAAAAATTATAATTCTAGTAGACCATAAACGATATTTAAAGAAAACTTATAAGTTTTTATTTGATAATTTTCAAACCAATGGAGTGCTAGAAGTCTTTTATATAGATTGAGATGTAAAGAAAAAAGATAGACAAAGAATACTTACTCAATTAAGACAAAAAGATGGTTTTATTTTAGTAGTTCAGAAAAAAATTTGAAGTGAGTGATTTGATTTACCAACTCTTGATGCAGGTATTTTATTTTATCCAACAAAATGGGAAGTACTTGTTGAGCAGGCTATTTGAAGAATACGTAGGTTATATCCTGGGAAAAAATGAGCGATATGGATTGATTTTGCAGATGCGTATTCAATAGAATGAAGCAAACCTAAATGGAAGTGATACTATGATAGAAAACAGAAATATAAAGAGATGTGATTTAAAATTTTAGAAATTAATTGAGAATATTATGAAAAAAAGAAAAGCGAGAAAAGAAATCTTTTTGAGATTTAAGTACAAAAAGGAAAAGGAGAAATCAAGGATTGGCTGAATAGAATTCACAAATTATCAGTTTAAACTTTATTGAACTGATGAAAAAAAGCGGTATGTGGTTAGATTAGCAGGAGAGAAGTTTTTGCCGATTTTGTTAGAGGCATATATTGCTAAGTATTGAACTAATGAAGGAAGAAAAAGATTTGAAGAATTTTGCGAAATTTTGCAAGATATAGAAAAGAAATGATATTCAGCTTTTAAACTTTTTGTTTCTAAGTATTTACCTAATAACCAACAACAAAATGACTGAGAAACAAACTAAGAAAAATTTTGAGAGAATCTGGAGAAAAAAACTTTCAGATGAAAAAGAGGTAATTATTACAAATGTAATGGATTCAGATTTTATAGAAGAGAGAGAAAATAAATGGGGCAAGAAAGAAAAAGTGTATTATGTGACTTTGATTACACCAGATAATGAACAAGTTGAAGGGAAATTAATAATTGATGAAACAGATAGAGCTATTGGTTCAGTAGTAATTTGAGATAAAAAATATGTAATTTGGAAAAATAAAAAAGATTGAGACACTTGGACTTCTTTTAAGATTGATGACCAATGGTATAATGTAGAAAAGAAGATAGATAAAAACTGAAAGACATTTTATAAAATAAAAACATTTAGAAAAATTATTCCTGAAGTAGAAATTGAAGAAGTAGAAGAGGATTTTGATTTATAATTTTATTAGCGAGATATGAATAAACTCAGCTTAATAAAAAAATTCTTGTCATATTTTTGACAGCCAGCTTTACGTTTAATTACTGAAGCTAAATGAAGAAAGAAGATAGCTACGAATAAAAACTATTGATTAGAGAATTTTCTTAAAATGAATGAGGATGAAAAATACAAAGCTGGCTTGTTTTTTACTCCTAATGGATGTTATTGAAAAGATGTAGAAGTTGGAGAAGATTATGATATAAAAAAAGATAAAGCTAAATGTGGATTTCATTGTTTACGGGTTGATATTGATACTTGAATATCTCAAAGTGAATTAGAAGAGAGGATAAAAGCAACGGGGAGTGTTCCAACATTTATAGTAAAAACTTGAAGATGATGGCATCTTTATTTTATGTTTGACTTTGAATTAAAAGATGAGAAGATTTGGAGGAAGCTGGAAGATAAATTAAATAGTTTGTTTAATGGAGATAAATCCAATATTCATATTGCGAAATTGTTGCGTGTTCCTTATTCTTATTATTGGAAAAGTGGAAAGAAACTTGTGGAACTTTATTATTATGATACAAATGATGAAAAGTTAAAAAAGATAGAAAAAGAGAAAGATTTTGAAAATATTGATGATGTTTTATTTAGATCTGAAAGTGCTGTGTATCAATCGTATAAAATGTTAGAGGAAGAGGAGAAAGCTATCAAAGAAGTAGAAAAAAATGTGAGAAAAGACACAAGAATTCTTAATAAAATCGATGAGATTAATAAATTGAAAATATGAGATGTGATTAATAAGTTATATCAATGAAAATATTTTCATGAATATAAATGAAAAAAATATTTGTTTAAACTTTGAAAAAGAATTGGGTCATCTGCAGATGTTATAGAGATTGTTGATGAAGATGGGACTATTTATACACCTGATGGATATAGACTCAATTTCCACGAAAATTATGTGAATAATTTTTCAGATACATATCATCCAATAGAAGAAAGACCAAGATGACCTGTGGTGGCTTTTTTGTATTATTATTTCAATAAGAATTGGAATAAAGTTTTTGATTTTCTTAAAAAAGAGTTTTGAATAGAAGTAGAATGATATTGAGGAGACTGATTAAAATATGAGAGTACCTCATCAGATGATATGTTGATTTTTAAAGATGATGGGATTTATTTGTTTACTACAAAACCTGATGGAAGCGTGGTGGAGCAGAAGTTATTTACAGGACGTTGGATAATAAATGAATATACGGAGATTTATGAGAAAAAGATGTGAGCGATAATTGGATGAGACAAAATAAGATACTATGTAGCTAAAAAATTAGACGAGAGTGGCAATATTGTAAAAGAGGTGTTATTTAAGTACGAAGCGACTGCAACAGATTTTAATAAAAAGTATGGAAAGTTTGAATTTAGAATTTTGAAGCCAGCGTTTTTAAATCATTTTTTTAATATACTTGATGAGAATTTAGATAAGTTTTCAAAAATAGAAGTAATTCAGGAAAGTGGCATTTATAAAGATTTAGGTATAGTTGCGGTGCCAAATGAAGTTATTTATGAGCAGAATAGGCAAGATGTTGTTATAAAGATAGATATTTTGGAAGACGATATAAAAGAGTATAAATGGGGACTTAATCAAACGCAAGTAAGTATAGAAGAAGCTTTTGAACAATATCAAAAGCTTTGGACAGAAGAAGTTGCAGTTACCTCGTTTTTACAATTTCTTGTATTAACTTGATTAAACTTTTGGGACAATAATGAATTTATTAAAATTAAATCTGGACTTGGTATATTTAACAAATCGTCTGCGTGAAAAACCACAATGGTTCAAATTTTAAAGTCGTTGATGTGACGACCGTTGAGATGGAGAATGACAACAGCTAGAACTACTCCGCAATCAATGAAAGAGTTTTTGTCAGATCCTTCTGTTGCAGTAATTGAAGAATATGGAGCAGATATGAATCCGTTGGTTGAGGACGTAATTAAGGATGCATTAAATATGTTCTCATCTTGAAGATGATTTGCTAATGAGAATATAAAATGGAAATTAAATGCTAATTTAATATTACTTTGACAATATACTCCAAAAGATGAAGCAGTACAAAACAGACTTGTAACTATCTATCTTACACACGCAGATAAAAAATGAACACCAGAGTTATTAAATTCAATTATGAAGTTAAACATTAAAGATGATGTTTATCAAAGATATTTTAATTTTGAAATTGAGGGAGATATTTTAGAAATATATGATGAAGTTAAAAAGGTTTTTAAGTGAACACTTATAAATGAAGACAGATTAGCTGAAACATCAGTGCGTGCAGTATATCTTGGTATAAAGTGGTTGAATTGGGATTTTAATTATATTGTAGATAAATTTAGAAAGATATTTTCTAGAGTATATGTTCAAGATAAACAAACAGAAGGTTCAGAAAGAGTATTGTCTATTAAGGATTATTTGTATTGATTATTGATGAAAAAGAAAGCTATTATGAATGCTGTTCAATATAGGAATTGAGTACTTTACGAGATATGGTTGGAAGGTAATGAAGCAAGAAAGGAATCATATAAACTTTTGGATCTAAAAGAAGCTGGATTTAATATTTATATTGGGAATAATATTGGACTTACATATTTTGTACCAGATGAGAATAGAACCACCGAACAAGCGGCTATTGGTATTATTTTTGATGATTTAAAGCAGGTAGTAAATTATAAAACAATTTTTAAAGAAGAAGAGGACTATTTAAATTTATAAAAAATTAAATAATGCAAAAAGAATTGAAACAATATTATATTGATTGATTTGTAAAACTTATAACAGCTAGTTTTATACCAACATTTAATATTTTAGTAAGACATTGAAATAGTGAGTATGAAGAGATTGAATTGTATATGAATCGACATTTAAATCCTTTATGTAAATATTTTGGTGTTCCAGTCTTGGCTTTTGCAGAATATTTTGGAGATAATAGTAATAAATGGAGAAAAATTGGCATCTATTCTACTCATCACAGAAGAAAAAGATTGTGGTTAAAGATAGCACACGAACTACCTAAAGAGATTAAGATTAAAATTTTACCAGAATGTTATGTTTATTTAGATTCATTACTTACATTCGATGAAGATTATTTCAAAAAATTGGTTGAGTTTGTTATTAAACAACCAGAAACAAAAGAAGAATTTTACAAAAGAAAGAGAGGTGACTACTTATATAACAAAGCAATTGAGCTTGCAAGGAAATTGGGTATACAAAATCCCTGATATATGACGTAGTTTAAAACCTTTTGATATAGTATGTTGTAGAAATTGAAAATTTGTGGCGATCGAAGTTAAAAAAGTTTTACGAAAAAAAGAGGTTGAAGAGTCTATTATAATAGAAAGAAGTAAGAAGTTATTGGAGCCACATCAAGTAGTTGCATTAAAGAAAATAAGTTCTTCTTGATGAGAGGCTTATTTAGTTGTTTATGAACAAAGTAAAAAAGTTTTTTATATTCTTAAAATATAACACACAATGAAATTAGCACAAGATATAAACTTTTTGAGGAGGGAGATAGCAGAACTTCAAAGTAAAATTAAAATGCTTGAAGCATTATTTAAGACAGAATATTGAAGCATAGAAGACTTAAAACAATTTGTTAAAAGTTTAGAAAAGAGAATAGAAGATTTAGAAAGTAAGTTAGAAAAACAATGAAAAAAGAAGAAATAATAAAAAAATATGAAGAGATCCAAAGAGGTATATATAAATTAGCTGATGAAATGGAAGAGTTTACAGAATACTTGTTAGCAGAATATTTACTAGAACATTGAGAAGAAGAGTTCCAGAAATTAATTGAAGAACTAAACCAACTTTGAGAAAAACTTGAAAAAGAATACGAAAGACAAGAAGAACAAAAGATTAAAACGCAAATAATGGAAAAACTTTTATATCTTAACAAAAACAAAAATGATAGCTAGATACTTTCTTTGGCTTTCTGGAATTGCAGACAAGATAAATCAAAGATTATTTTGAAAAACTTGACGGGAGATAAATGATTATTATTGCTATAAGTGTTGGATTGTAGAGGCTTTAGTATTAGTTGTTTGAGGTATTTTGCCTTGGATTTTATTACTTTATATTGTAATAAAGTTATTATGAGGATAAGCTATGCAGAATACATTAATAACTGGGAAGAATACAAATCAATAAAACCTTCAAAAACATTTAAAATATTACTTGTTGATTTAAAGTTATTGTTTCAAAATTTATATTGGGTAGCTTGTGATTTATACTATTTAGTTAAACAAATATGCAGAAAATTATATCTAAAATTAAAAATTTCTCTATCATCGGTGGAATCATCTGAATCACAACACGAATCTATATCTTATACTGATTATCAGCCTATGCAACCAGTTGAGGAGATGTATCGTCCAGTATTCAAGGATTAACACAGCAGCAAAGATTAGAAAGGTACAAGCTGTGGGCATTTGAAGAATTGTATAATTTTAAACACGTTTGGTGCTATCCAAATTGAAGATGCAATGAAGAATTGAGATGGTTTATAGCTTGGAAGTTAGCAATAATCTGAGAAGCGGTTGCAAAAGCGGAAGGAGGATATAAAAATGTTTTATGAAACTGGTATCATAATAGATGGAGTTTGTCTTGTAATCCAAGAGGATTATATCACTATAAATGTTATAAAAGATGGTCTTGAAGATGGGCGGCAATATTCAGAAATGATGAAGAAGGATTTAAACAATTTGTAAGAACGTGGATAGTAAATTGATATAGTTCACACAATTTAATAAGGACAGCTAAAAAATATGCAGGTAATTGGAGAATATGGTATAGAAATGTAAAGTATTGGATTTGTAAGATAGATGACCAAAGTTTTTATTATCTATGTGAATAATAATGGGCTACTTAAACAAAAAGAAAACAGCACTTTCAAAAGAATGATTTTGGGCTTTAGTGAATTACTTAGATAAGAAGTTAGAAAAATATTCAAGTCGGTGATGACCAAGAAAAGGGATTTTAATTGTATTCGATGATTTTATTGATGATGATAGAGATATAGCTAAGAAATATAAAGATAGTATAAGACGGCTTTGGGAAGAAAAATATAAAAAGCATTGAGAGGGAATAATGGTGAAATGGGTATCAAGCCGATTAGCAAATGATGTTGGATATGAATTCGAATATAAAAGATTGTCGGATATAATAATTGAGAAAGTAAAAACTATAAGTAAAAATTACAAACGGGTAAAAGAAGCTAAAGATCATTTTTTATATCGTAAAAGAAAAAGAAATGGATAAAAGACAAGAATGGCTAAATAAATTAGGCGAATTAAGACAAAATAATTCTTTACCAGTAGATATAGAAAAAATTTTATTGCAAGCAGTGATAGATTGGTTCGAATATTTTCAGTGAGATGAAGATAGAGAAAAAATGACAATGCTTTATTCTAAATTGATAGTTGAAGAGATGGAGGAGATTTATAATGCGTGGTATGATAAAGATATAATAGGTTTAATTGATGGTTATATAGATCAATTTTGGGTTATGCTTTGATATGATTATTTTGCAGGGCAGAAAATAGAAGAAAACTATATAGAAGAATATAGACAAAAGAAAGATATACCTTATGAATTGTTTTATAGATGACTTATTGAAGTAGCTTATAGTAACTGGACAAAATCAAGAGAAAAAATACAAGATTGAGAAAAGAAAGGGAAAATAATTAAAGGTAAAGATTTCGTTAAACCAGATTGGGATTTTGTTTTTAATAAGTTAACCAAATAAAAATGAAAAAATACAAACTACTTAAAGATTTGCCAGGTGTGAAAGCTTGAACAGTTATATGAATAGAAAGTGAGATAAAAATCCCTGAAATATGATTTGAAGTATGACCAATAATAATAAGTATATTAGAATGAGATGTAGATGAAAAATGAAAAAAAACATTAGGAAATATTTTAAGAGAATACTTGTTGGATATAGATAAATTAATTGAAGATTGATGGTTGAAAGAGATAAAAGAAAGGCCTAAGAGTATTTATGAATTAAAAGAGTGAGATAAATATCGGTATATTATTTTCGATAATAAAGACGTAGCCTATAATATAATTAGTTGATATTTCTGATATGAAATATATCAAGACAAACTAGAAGTAGGAAATGTTTTCTTAACTAAAGAAGAAGCGGAAAAGGAATTGGAAAAAAGAAAAGCATTAGCTAGGATAAAAAAGTGGATTTATGAGAATGGAATAGAATTAGCAGATAAGGACGATAAATTTGTTTTTACTATTATGTATAGTCTTACGGATAAAGATTTAGAAATTTGTTATTGAAATGTTGTGAGTTTTGACAATATTTTATTTAAATACAAAAATGACGCTCAAAAATGCCTTGAAGAATGTAGAGAAGATTGGGAGATTTTATTTGATTTAGATAATTAAAAGATATTAAAATGAAACAAAAATACTTAGAAGAGCTATGGAAAATACAGGATGAATTTAAAGAACTAAATATGCAAGTAGATATTTTACCAAGAGATTTCTATGAGAATTATGCTAGAGTGTTGGAATACCATAAAAGAAGATATGAAAAATTGCTTGCAAGAGCAGTTGCTGTAGAAGAATATATAACACCAGAATTAAAGAGAATTAAGCAAAAAATAGAAGAAGAGCAAGCTAAATGAAAGAAGGTCGCCGTTGTCTGCATGACTGGTGACCTTGCTCATCCAGCACATATTGCTTATATTAAAACTGCAAGAGAAAAAATTAAACAAAAATTCAATCTGAAAGACGAAGATTTGTTTTTAATAGTATGACTTGAAGATGAAAACAGAACGCAGAAAAGAAAATGAAAAAGACCTATATTGAATAATGAAGAGAGGAAATATCAATGGAAGCATATAAAATGAGTAGATGAGGTTTTTATTCGGAATGTAGATGAAGATTTATTTCCAAGCGACTTGATACTATATTTAAACCCTGACTTTTGGATTAGCCACGAGGAATATTTTGATAGATTTGGTAAATATTTGAGAGTAAGTAGAAAATTGAAATATTGAACCTTCTGAAAAACAAAAGCAATAATAATAGGCTATAAAGATCCAGATAAATATTTGCAAGAGGGGGATATAAGGAAAAAGTGGGATTTGTCTACAACAAATATAGTTAGAAGAATTTTAGAAAAGCAGAGTGATTTAATAACAAAAAAATTTCCAGATAAGGTTGTAGAACTTCTAATTAAAATTAATTTTAGTAATTTAAATAACAACACAAATGAATCAAACAATACATCTAAAAAATAAAGAAATAGAGAAAATTATAAGAGATGAAATTAGTATGAGATTTGCTGTATTTGCTAAAAATAAAGAAAAGCAAAAACAAAAAGTTGAAGAGATGTATAAAGTATTAAAATATGTTAAAAAATTAGAAGATACATATATTATTTTTTATGAAGAAGTTCCAAAAGTAGTAGAACAAATAGCAAACATATTAGAAAAGGTAGAGAACAATTTAAATGATTAGGAATATTTATGAGAACCCTAAACTTTTAAAAGATAACAAAATAAACAATGAAAATAGAAACAGCTAAAAAAGTTATATCTATGTCAAAATTAAAAGACTATCAAAAAAGATATGCTAAGAAACAACTTGAAGAATATAAAGAAGAAATACCTGACGATATTTTCTTCGCTATTATTGAAGATGCTAGTTTGCTTGAAGAATATATTTGAATACCAGCAGGGGTAGTAAAATTTAAAAAGTTATATTATTTACATTCAAATTGAAGATGGTATACAGAAGAATTTAATGAAATTTATTGAATACAAGTTTTAGATAAAATAGAAGTAAACGGAGTAAAACTATTTTTTTTCTTTTAAAGAATAGAAAAACATTTAATTTTTAAAAAATAAGTAATGAAAAAGAAACTAGCTAATTTCCTTATCTGGCTGTATAAAAAAATAATCGGGCGTAAACCTTGTGTAGTTTACGCCCGCCCGTATAAATATACTAACAGGAAAGATGGTTTTGCTTATAATTGCCCTTTTTGTAAACCAGAGAAAAACAGTATTATGGAAGAGAAATTTTATTGGTATGTGATAAAAAATAAATATCCTTATCCTCATTGTCAAGAACATTTACTCCTTATACCGAAAAAACATATTTCAAAATGGATAGAGTTAGATCATTATGAATTAGATGAGTTACAATATATCTTGACAGAATATCTAGATAGTTGATTTTTACTGCTTGGTAGACATTTCTGAGGCCATCCAGAAGCTAGTGTGGAACATCTTCATTTACATCTCATAAAAGAAGAGTAATGAAGGAAATTATAATCCTCAGCTGAATACATAACACTTGAAAGACAACATATTTAAATAAGCTAAAACAACAATGATACAAAATCTATGAAGAAATAGCTAGAAAATATTTAGAACTTTTACAAACAGGCAATATATTAGACTTTGAAAAGTTATACACTATCGAAAAAGCTCAACAATTACTACAAGTAAATTACGACACTGCGAATAAAATAGCAATAGATAGATGTTTGTTTGATGGTTATCTATACACAGAATATTATTACAGAAAATGAATGTTAAAAGATTGATGGATGTGAGAGTATTGATGGTTAAGAAATTTTTTGTTAGAAAATTTAGAACCTCATAAACTTATTAAAGATTGAAAAATAAAGTGGTATATTTTTACAAAACCATTTAAAGAAACAAAAATAGAATTTTTGAATGACTATGATTTATTTAACAAAATCATTTGAGAGCTTTATGAAAAAAGACTTCTAGACAAGGCAATTATATTAGATAATGTAAGTGATTTAGAAACCTCCGCATAACGCGGAGGTTTTTATTTTAATCGTAATACCATTGTCTAAAAAAGTCATACATTTTTTGGATTTGTTTTTGAGAAAGGGCTTTGTTGTAGATTAAAAGTAAATAAATATATCAATCAAATTTTGTATTTTCTCAACTACTCTCATTGTCTAATCTTTTTCAAATGTATGTTAAAGCTCAAGTAGTATTTATATTTCAAACTGCAGTATTAGTTCAAATACTTTTTCAATTTATTAAAACTTCTCTTTGTTTTGTAACATCTCCTTTAGCAATTAAACAATATGTTTTATTAATATCTATTGTAGTGTTTGTATTAAAATCGTCATTCCAATATCATAAATAAATTTTTGTATTTCTAAATCAGAAATGTAATGTTTCATCAGTATTCATATATTCTCATATAGAGACTATAAAATTATCTCAGGAACTTTTTAAACTATTTGCTTTTATAAATGTAAATAGTGTATACTCTCAAGATATACCAAAGCTTGTGTTTATTGTTATTTTATCATCACTCCCATCAAACTTCATATAATGTGTATTATTTCTTCTTCCTATTACTAGTCCTCCATTAGTAGTTCAATGATTTCATTTTCAAGAAATATCTATTACTTTATTTCAATTGTGTTTTCAATTATACGCCGCTATAAGTCAGTCTTGAAATTCCTTTGGAATAAAGAAGTTAGGGTGTTTGTAGATGTACATTTTAGTGTATTAGTAATTTATATAAAAGTTTAACTTCAGAGTCTGAGAGAGCACGGTTGTAAATCATTCATAAATATATATTTCCTTTCCATCATTCATCAAATCTTGGATGATTTCATATTTGTAAAGTATTATAATTTTGCAATCAATTATTAGTTGTCACACTATCAACAAGATTTCAATTAATATATAATTTAATCACACTTCATTCTCAATTGCCTTCTTGTATTCAGGTAAGCATATAAACTTTTCAATCTTCTAGACTAGATACATCATAAGCTATTCAATCTTCTACTCCTCAATTAAGATTTTTTACATATAATGTGTTTTTTGTCGACTTTTCAAATATAAATCTATTATCATTATCAGTATCAGCAACACATATAGCATTCCGCTCTCAATTATCCCAATTATTATGAGACACTAAAAAATTATATGTTAATCAAGAATAACTAGAATAATTTGTAGGTCAAGGTGCTATTATTTTATCTGTGCTACTATCAAACCTATACGCACAATTTTCATACCCTAAATGGTCAGTAGTTAACGTAGCACCATTATTAGTCGCTTTTTCACCCGTGACTAAATTACTTAAATCTCAGTTTCTAAAATCAAAATAAGCTACAAGTCCGTCAAATAATCCCATTTTGTTGAATTAAATTATAAATAAGCATTGCGAGCTGGTGTAAGTTTTCTTAATCATTCGAGGTAGAGAGTATGGATTTCGGGTTCGGTTAAGATAACTCAATCATAAATTTTTAATAAACTAACTTTTCAATTTAAATAATCTTTATTATCTCTTCAATCACATCAAATATAAAGTGGTTGAGAAGCATAATTTATAGAACGACAAGAATAAGAATATATTTGTTTATTATCTAAATAGATGCTATAGTTCCCATTATTTATTTGTAAAACAAGATGATGAAACAAACTATCATTTATAGGTGGTCAGCTATATAAAAAATTATAATCAGTATCAAAATCCCATATATGAAAACCACCCGTATCAGTATTATGTCAATAAATAATAATCTCATTATTGATATTAGAAGAAGATCTTCATATAGTTAATAATTTTTGATTAGAACTTCATATAACTTGAACCCACACACTTATACAAACAATATTACTTACATCAAAATTATCAACTTTTATTTTACTACTACTCCCATTAAAACTCGCACATTTACTTTGATACCCAATATTTGTCTCCACCCAAGCAACATCAGTAGGAGTTCCATCGTGTCAGTTTCAACTATAATCTTTAGCGTCTCAATTAAGAGGTAAGTCTAGAATTAATCCTCTGCGTGGTATTGTTAGCATTGAAGAATTATTTTATTATTTAAAATAAGCAAGGCACATTCGTGCAAGTTTATTTAAAATAAACTTTCAAATTAGCTCATGCAAAATTTACTGCTGTTTTTGTTATATTGAATCTTATTCTTGTATTTTCGGTAATGTTTGT
>JAMOSZ010000073.1 GCA_027062625.1 Nautiliaceae bacterium | reverse complement strand
TTATGAGTTTGCCTATTGTGTTTTGATACAGTTTTTCAAAAAATTTTTCAAATTTTGTTTTGGAATATCCGTTTTTGTATAGGTAATTTGAAAGCACCGGAATAAATGTAATTGATAAAAACCAGCTTATAAGAAGAGAAACAATTAGTGTTTCGATTAACGGACGGAAGATTTTTTGAGGAAAGCCTCCTACAAACATTAAAGGAAACACTATTGCTATTGTAGAAATTGTTCCTGCGAAAATCGGCATTAAAACTTCTTTTGTTCCGTTATATATGGCTTTTTGTAAATCTTCTCCCTCTTCAAGGTGTCTTTCTATATTTTCAAGCACAACAACAGCGTCGTCGGTTAGCATTCCAAGCGCTAATATGATTGCGGTGTAAATTACGATATTTAACCCCTGACCTGTAAGATATAAAAACGCTATTACTCCAAAAAACACCATCGGGATTGAAAGGCCAGCCGCTATAAGCGCCCTGAAATTCGCCAAAAACAAAAGTAAAACAAACAATGTGTAAATAATTGCATCCCTTAACGCTTCAAGCATGTTTTCGTTTGATGTTTCCACAAGCGTTCTTTGAGTATCGGATACGCTTATTTTGATGTTAGGGTATTTTTCTTTTACTTTTTGCATAACCTCTCTTGCGGCTTTGCTCGTATCAAGCAGACTGCCTCCCGGAGCCCTTTGGACGGAGAGGGCAATGGCTGGGGTGTTGTTTCCGATATATGCGCTGTTTACCGTTTTATATTGCCAAAAAATATCGGCAATATCGCTTAATTTTACGTTTGGTTTGATAAAGAGGTTTTTTAGTTTTTTAACATCACTTTCATCTCCGTAAAACGAAAGGGTTATGAAATTGCTTTTGTCCTTAACAAACCCGATTGGAAAATCCCTGTCCGTTGTTTGAAGGACTTTTAACAGAGTATCAAAGGAAATATTATATTTTTTAAGTTTAAGTGGGTCGATTTTTATCATAATAGCACTCTGATATCCCCCGAAAACTTCTACGTTTCCTATGTTTTTATTGTTTAAAAGCTCGGGTTTGATGTAACTTTCGGCAATTTTTCTAATTTCGGGAAGCGTAATTGAATTATTTTTGGGACTTAGGGCAAAAACATCAACCGGCATTGTAAAATCCCCCACTAAATAAAGGGCGGGAACAGAGCCGCTTGGCAGTTTGTCTTTTATGCGGTTTAGTGCGTTTGATACATCAACGGCACTATCTTGAAGCGATTTTGTATAATCAAACACAACATGGACTATTGAGAAATTCGGCACATTTGTTGATTTTATTTCATATACGTGGCTGAGGGTTGCCATTTCTTCTTCGATAGGTTTTGAAACGGTGGTCGCAACCACGTTGGCCGGCGCACCCGGGACCTGCGTAAATATAACCACTTCTGGACGATTTGCATCCGGAAATAGGTTTTTAGGGGTTTTGATAAGCCCTATAATCCCGAATACAAACATAGCCGCAATGATTGCAAAAAGAAAATGTCTTTGTTTGTAAAAATATTCAAACATTTTTATCCTTTAATGTATTGGTTATTGGTATATTGATGTATTTGTAATTTGCAATTAGTTGGCATAGTTTTATAATTTTTACCTATGCATATACTTTTATCAAAAATATTTGCCGTGCAAACCTTTTTATTTTTCATTTTCCTCTACACCCCAAAAAATCTGACGATTTTTCGGGGACCTCGCTTTCTTAATTCTCAATTTTCAATTCTCCATTCTCAATTCTGATAGGGTATCCGGCTTTTATTTTCAAAAGCAGATCAGGCTCTGCCAAAATTACCGGTGAATTTATGTTTTCTTTTATTGCTACTTGGTTTTTACCTTCTGCTAAGATATGAACTTCCTGCGGGGTGGCTTTGTTGCTTTGAGGTATTAAGACATAATGTCTGTCGTTAACGCTTAAAATTGCATTATACGGAAGTGCTGTGGCATTACCTTTAAATTCAACCACGTCTATATTTACTTTTTCACCAGGTAAAAGCGTATTGTCGTTAACTTCGGCTTTAAATGTTTTAAGCCCGTTGTATGTTGAATTTAATGCAATCAAAGGATAAATTTTGCCTTTATAAATTATCTCTTTTCTGTTTTCAGGTAACGTTACGAAAAGATAGTTTCCTTTGTTTGATGTTATTTTCAATATAGGTTTACCCGGGAATGTATTGTCGTTTTTATTTAAAAATTTAGCGCTTATTACCCCGTCAATCGGTGATTTTAATACCGTATAAGTGAGATTTTGAAGTATCGCTTTTTTATTCGCATTTGCCGCTTTTATAGCATTTTTTGTAGCTTTAATAGAAGCTTTAAGTTCTGCTAATTTACTTTCTTCGTTTTGATACTGCTCAATTGAAGCCATTTTTACATTTAAAAGTTCTTTTGTTCGTTTGTGTGTCAGTTTTAAATTATTTAACGCTATGTTTTGAGCTGTAAGTTTTGCTTTTAGGGATTTTATGTTTTCGTTAATTGATTTTAGTTTTGCTTTTAAATCGCTGCTGTCAATTTTCACTACAATATCGCCTTTTTTTACTTTTTCCCCCAACTCTTTAACAAACTCGATTCTTCCTGCGAATTTTGAATTAACAGTAACTTCGTTTGAATTTTTGACAAGTGCAAGATAAGGAAGTGTCAATAGTAAATTTTCTTCTTTCGGCTGATATGTTTTTACCACGATAGGATAAACAGCCGGTTTTGGAATACTGGCTTCTTCGGCTTTTCGTTTTTTGATGATTTTGACTCCGCCTGCTACTATCAAAGCGGCTATTAAGATTATGATAAGTGATTTTATTAGTTTCATTTGAATACCTTTTTAAGATTTTTTCCGTAAATAAACGCTTTTTGCGCGATAAGTGAATTTTTGATGGCAATTAGGTTTGCGTAATTCGCCCTTGCTTTTGCAAGGTCGTTTTCGTAATTTAGATAATCATCCACCGTCATTCTATCCAGCTTAAACGCAACTTTTGCCCCCTTTAAAAGTTCTTCTTTTAACGATATGGACTCTTTTGCCAAAAGAAGCTGTTTTTTTATCTCTTTAAGATTTTTATTGATGCTTTTAATTTGAGCGGTTAGTTCGTTTAATGTTTTTTGAATTTCAAGTGCCGTTTTAGTTTGTTCGATTTTTGCTTTTTGCACTTCGGAATCGTTGGTTTTGTCAAAAATATCCCAGTTAACATAAATTCCGGCGCTTGCATAATTTAAAGCGAGATTATCGTCATTGTTGTAAGCCTTTGCAAAAGCCCGGTTAGCTTTTATCTGTAAAACGACTTTCGGGAGGTTTTTGTCTTTTTTGGCTTTGATGTCGTAATATGATGCTTTTAAGTTTTCTTTTAGGGGTTTTAGGGCAAAAAACTCGCCTTTTTGAATATTTAATGCCGTTAAATTTATTGGTTTATCTATTTCAATTTGGGTTAAAATGTAAATTTTTGATCTCAGCTCTTCTATTTTTGTATTGATGTCGCTTATTTTAATTTTTAAATTGTTTATGGCGTCTTTAAGCCTTAAAAGTTTAAATTCTGGCACTCTTCCGACTTCCACGCCTTTTTTTATAGCATTATATGTGGTTTGGATGGAACTTAGCTGTTTGTTTAGCGCATTTTTTAGTTCATAAAGATAATTAAGGTTGCTTACAAGCGTTACAAGTGTGCTTTGCCTTTGTAAAAGGTTTATTTTCGCTTTGTATTCGACGGCTTTTAGAATATGCTCTATTTTTGTTTTATTGTCGTATATTTCTTTTATAAAAATTGGCATGGAGACATTAAAACCTATTCGGTAAATGTTTTTTGAAAACCAGTAACCTCCGTTTTTCTTTGTAATTTCAGCGCTTTTTGTCGGAGGCATCGGTTTTACGTTTGTAGGTGAGCTGAAATGTTCGGCACTTGCAAAAAGAGATATTTTGGGATAGAGGGAATATTTGATTTGAGATTGGTTTGCTTTTACTTCTTTAATTAAAACTTTATCAAGTTTTGTCTGGGGGATTTTTTCTATTGCGTCAAACAGTTTTGTAATTTCTGCGGCGTTAAGTGTCAAAATAACGGCGCTTAAAAGAATTGTTTTTTTCATTTATGTGCCTTTATGTAAAGAATTACAGTGTTATAAATTTCGTTTTTTATATCGAATTCTTTTATGAGTTTCGGGGATTTGATAAAATCACTGACTTTTTCTCTTATGGAGAGGGTGTTTAAGTAATTCGTAAAAGAGGAGATTATAAGAGTTTGAATAAAAAATGGGTTTATGTTTGTGTTTTCTAAAACTTTTGTAAGGTGTTTTATTGTTTTTGAAATTTCTTTTATCGTGTTTTCTTCTAAATTGTTTCCCTGACATACAAGCTCTCTTGCAAAAAGCCTTGCCAAATCTTTGTCTGTCAAAAACATTTCACCGATTGTATCGATATATGCTTTCAGGTCTTCTTCAAGGGAGCCTTTGGATTTACATTTAAGTTTTGAGAAATGTTTGATAAAAATTTGATTGTATAAATGTTTTTTGTTTTTGAAATGGTAATAAATGGCCGGTTTTGTAATTCCAACGTTTTTTGCTATTTCTTCAAGTGATGTTCTAGCATAACCTTTTTGTGCAAAAAGTTTTAGAGCTTCTTTTAAAATTTCCTGTTTTGTTGCCATTTTTTTCCTTACTTATCGGTCGGTAAGTAAAATTATATAATTTTTTTTCTAAAATATCAAGAAAAATATGATAGATTAATCAAAGA
>JAMOSZ010000072.1 GCA_027062625.1 Nautiliaceae bacterium | reverse complement strand
AATCGGTGGTATAATGTTAATCAATAAAGGAGCTAATAATGAATGATTTCGGAATTATAAGCCTTACACTTGGTATTGCGTTTTTAATATTTGCAATATTCGCAAAACCAACCAAACACAAACCACAACAGAAGAAATAATTTATTTCAAAAAGAAATATACAATAATACTTAACATTATACCTGAAAAAAATCCAACAAAATAAAGTGAGGCTTTTTTTGTATAAAGTTCTTTTACTAATTTATCGCCTTCTTCCTCCAATTCTTTAATAAAATCTTCTAATTTCTTATTTTGCTCTTGCAATTTTTCAATTTTTGCTTTACAAATTACTTGAGCTAATTCTTTAACTTTGTTATCTAAAGCATCTATTAAATCTTTTTTTTCTTTATTTAGTTGGATAAGTAAACTTTCGTATTCCTTTAATTGTGTCTTATACCTTGAAAGCGTTTTATTTTTCGTTAATAACTCTTTTTTTAATTTATAATTTTCTTTACAACATTCCTCTTCTATTTGAGCCTCAATATCTTCTTTCCAAGAATTGTAAATGGCTCTATATATTCCATTTTTTGTATTTGCATATTTTTCCTTATCTGGAGCTCTCATAAAAGCTTTAAAAGCTTTTACCCAAGAGATACTTTTTCCAACTTTTTCGGCTAACTCTCTATTTGTTAAATGTGGATTTTCTTCAATTATTGTTTTGATTTTTGAAAATTTAGTTTTCATTTTTTGTCCTTATTAATTATAAATATAATATAGCTTTTATTTTATGAGATTATACTCAAATAATACCACTTAAATTATACCCAATTCATACCATATCTTATACTAAGATTATACCTAACTTATATCAATATATGACCTTGATTTAGAAAAAAAATCACTTGAACAAATCGGTTTTATACTCAAAAATAATCTTTTATAAATTGCACTCTGTAATCAGATTACATAAGCTAACTTTAAATTTATTGTATTATAATCTGATAACAGAATACAATAAAAGGATTTGGTATGAAAAAAGAGAGCTATAAAGATTTTGTCTATTTCAAAATGCCAAAAGATGAATTTCAAAAAATTTTAGAACTGGTAAAAGAAAAAGGAAGAAATGCAAAGGTTATTAGCATAGATGATTTATTAAGATATGAGCTTTTGTATAGAATAGATATAGAAAATAAGCAAATTAGTGCCTCAGAGGCTCATAGACGAAAGAAAGCGAAAAAAGACATACAAATATACCAAGCGCTTGAAAAATGGCTTACAGGGCTTTTTAAAAGCGAATTTGAGCGTATTAATCCTTATAAGCTATC
>JAMOSZ010000071.1 GCA_027062625.1 Nautiliaceae bacterium | reverse complement strand
AACAAATTGTATCAAAATTGTTGAATTTGTCAAGTTTTTTTATAATCCTGCTATGCAGGATAGCAAATTCATCTCCCTCTAATCTAACGATTTAGAGGGAGTATTCTTTGCTGAGAGTTTGATAAAAAATCTTTCATAACTTCCCTCTAAACCCATCTAAAAAATTCATAATCTCAACAAACTCATCTTTTTGTAAATACAAAACTCTATACTTTTCATAAGTTGACCAAACCCTTTTATAAGAAGTTCTTCCTCTTTTTTTAAGTTCAAGTGCCACTGCTGCATTTATAAATCCTCTATACACATTTTTATAAGGATTTTGCGTTTTTCTTATCTCTTGCCAATACTCTTCTAAAACTTCATGAGCTTTAAAATAGTCTCCATTTCTCATAAGCTCTTTAAACTTTTCAAAATTTGCCATATAATTCCTTTAAAAAGGAGATAAATGCTAAACATAATAACCGCTCTAAAACCAGAAGCTATTGAAATTATAAAACATTTTAAACTAAAATCAAACAACAACATCTACCAAAATGATAAAATAAACCTCATAATTACAGGTCAAGGAAAAATAAAATCTGCAATAAATACCGCTTTACTTTTGCAAAAGTATCCATACAAAAGTATAAATTTTGGAGTTGCTGGAAGCAATAAATATGAAGTCAATGAAGGTTTTTTTATTCATAAAATCATCGATTTTGAAACATCTCACAGCTATTACCCAGATTTTTTTAAAGAAAAATCAAGTGAGATTGTTTGTATATCAAAACCATCTAAATACTTTAAATTAGTAGATATGGAAAGTAGCGGTTTTTTTGAAGCCGCTTATAAGTTTTTGAGCGTAGAAAAAATTATACTTTACAAAATAGTAAGTGATACGCCCTCTTATAAATTTAATCCAAAAGAAGTTCCAACTCTTATAAAAAATCACATCCATATTATTGAAGAGTTAATTCAAGAAGATAAAAATCCATTTGAAGATATTGAAGAGTTAATCCATTCTATCCCTTTAACTCAAACTCAAAAAATTATACTAAAAAACATTTTAATCTATAAAAAACTAAAAAAACAATCTCTACCAAAGGTTCCTACTTTTAAAAATAAAAAAGAGGTAAAAGAGTGGATAAACTCTCTTACCAATTCACTCTATTAAATTCATTCACATTTCCACCCGCTTTTGTAGCTGGGGCTTTGATAGTTTTGTTTTGTTCTGAATATTTTTGGCTCTCTTTTCCAACACCAGCCCATCCTCCTCCATTTCCAAGGAAGCTTACACTATTGCAAGGATGAGTTAAGCAATCAAGGTTAGTTGAGTTTGGTGCTTTATAATCTTTTGCAAGTGGGTTATACCATAGCCATGGTGAAATTGGATAATGTACTTTTGCTGAATATGCAACTCCTTTTGCTGGGGTAAATACTACAATTTGAGTTGCATTGTTAACATCTCCAATTGAGCTTATGTTTACTTTTGGCACTGAGATAAATTTAGTACTATCTTTTGAAATACTTCCAAATACATCGCTAGTATGCTCACTATTTACAACCCAACTTTCATCATTATTAAAGTATAGATATCTAGCTTTTACTTTTGCTTCATTTGATGTTGATGTAACATCTGGAATTTTCACAAGCCCATATCTAAATTCAACACTTTTATTAATAGCTGTCCCTTTAAAAACATTAGTTCCATCTGGTCTATCCATCCAAGAAGTTGATGTATTAATATCCACAACCTCTACATTAACCGGTACCATTGGAGTATTATATTTTTTACCAATATTCATATAAACATCAGCATTTGCCACTCCTTCATTAAATGCCAAAGGAGATAGCCACTCTCTTGTATTTACTTTTGAAGAAGTTAAATTATACTCTCCTTTATAAAGCCAAAGAGTTGTATTGTTTGCTACTACATCAAATTGAGCTACTACATCTCTATCAGCTCTCATAGTTGAATCTAAAAATAAGTCAAATGTTGTATTAAGTTTTAATCCATTTCTTCTTGGAGCATTAACACTTACATCTGGAAAACAAGTTGCTGTGTAATTTCTAAGTACATTTCCATTTTTATCTTCTGCTTTAACTACATAAGAGATTTTCTCAGCCATTAAAGGCAATCTAAACTCATTATGAGCATTTAATGGTTCATTTGACATATAAAGCCAATTTGCTCCCGTTGTTGTACTACCACTTCCAGTTGTTTCAAATTGATAAGGAATAAATACCAATAGATCTGTTTTATTTAAATCTTCTCTATCGCTTAAAAATTCTGCTGGTTTTATAAATCTTTGAGCATCTGGTGTATCATCTTCATCAACTTTTGCGAACTCATAACCTGCCTTTTCGCTAATTTTTAAAGTTAAAATTCCACTTTCATTATAAGTAAATGTAGCATTTACATCACCATTTTCAAAATTTTTAGAAGTATCAGTAGTAAATACTCCACTATTTGGACAATAAGCAACTTTTGCTCTTGCTGCGCTTATATCAGTTGGCTCTTGATAAAATACATCTTTATACATCTGTTTTACTTCATCATCTGTTGGCACATAAAATGATGCTGAAACATTTAAATCTCCAACGCTTACATTATAATCTCTAACTCCATCTACATCTAAAACAGTTCCCGTTGTAAGATTATAATCGTTCTCATCTACTGCTTTAATCTCTATATTAAATGGCTCTCCTGCTTTTTTATATTGATTTGTTCCAAAAGCTCTAAATCCATATGGTCTAACTGCAAAGTTATCTCTACTACAAGAAGATTGCGAATAATTCTCAAAAAGACAACTCAAACATTCCTCAGGTACATTACCACTTTTATATTCTGGATTTCTTTTATAATCACACTCAACAGCACATCTCACTCCACAAAATTCATTATTACTTTCTGGACAAATATTACCATATCTATCCAAAGAAATTTGAGCTAATAGCTTTTTTATAGAAAAGTAGCTTTTATCAAAAAGATTATAAATTTTTCCATTTTTATCAGTTAAATATCTAACTCTAAATCTTACGTTCTTATTTGCAAATGATAAATTAACATCTCTTAAATAAGCTTCTTTATCATTAAATTCAACAAACTGATGCCATAAACTTTTATTATTACTGCATTGGTAATTAGTAGTTGGATTATTTATAATATCAACCTCTACTATTCCTTTATATGGAAGAAGAGTTTGATAATCATTAGCTAAATGAATAACTTTCATATCAAAAAGATTATGCACCACTTTTGTATAAATCTGATTTAATGAATGAGAATTATCAATAGGATCCATTAACGAATTAAAAGATGTCTCTACTACATTAAAAGGACCTGAAAAATCCTCAACTTGATTGTCATTATTATTTGAAATATCACAATAATCAAGCTCTACTTTATAGGCTCTTCCTAAGGAATCATAATAAGTTGCATAATAGTCTAAATTCTCTCCTCCATGAAAACTTCCACTTATTCCATAAGTTTTAATTGCTAAATAATCTTCATACCCACCACTTGGATAATCTCCATAATAAGCAGTCGTATTAATCTCACTATTTAATAAACCCATAATATTCACAGCAGGTGCCCATCTTATAACTTCTCCATTATTAGAAGGAGTAGTATGAGAATAACTACCAAAACTAGTAGAATATGTGATAGTAGAAGCAATATAAGTTGGATACACATTCCCGTTTTCATCAACTACTGCATACTTCTCTGGTGTAGTAATAGATAGCCAAGATGGATTTACTTCTATTTGTGATACTTTTACATCTTTTAAAGTCTCTCTACTATTATTTATAATTCCCATAACTCTTGGAAAATTAAAAGTAATATTACTATTAAAAAACGATATTTTACTAACCCATTGTCCATTGTTTAAGGCATAACATAAAGGACATTTTCCATACCCAAGAACATCGGGCTCACCTGGATAATTAATTGTAAAGTTATCAATTGAAATATCTCCATTTGCACTTAACGCTCCATTTAAAATAGCATCAGATGATGCGGTATTTGAATGGATATTTATATTTCCCTTTGCATAGAAAAATCCATTTAAATTTGCTTTTTGACCACTATTAAGATTTAAAGAAATATCTCCACCTGAATAAATAAAAATTCTATTACTATCACCTGAAATATTAACATCACCACTATTAAAATTCAAATTACCTTTTACGAAAATTCTTATATTTTCATTTTCTGGCATTTTAAAAGTAATACTTCCATTACTAAAAGTTAATTCATCAAAATAATAATCTCCCCCTTTTTGAAAATTAAGAGTTATATTACTTCCATTAAATCTAAACCCTCCAAGACTCATTTCATTTGAAGATGGATTAAAAGTTAAAGTAATACCAGAATCATTAAACGCTCCATCTACATAGTTATCCCCGGTAAATACTAAATCAGAAGGAATTGGCTGAGTTTTTGTAGACTCTCTAAAATTAGGAGAATAGCTATTCTTAGGAGCAGATTTTAAAACACAACTTGTCTCTACTCCATTTACTTCACAAACAACAGTTCCATTTCGATTTACAGAAGCAGCTTTATATTCATTGGTATTTTCAATTAAAAGCCCTCCTATATTTAAATTTCCCTTAGCATTTAAAGCTCCATCAAATATACCACACACATACACATCATCAGATGCTAATAATAATCCAGAGATAGCAACTATACTTAAAAATTTCCTCATCTCCTTATCCTTTTTTTATTATATTATATCAAAATAAATTAATAAAAAGTTAATAAAAATTTAATAAATTTACGCAAAAAGTATGAGTATGGTAATTTATATTGAAAAAGCGGCAAAAAATAGCAAGTTAGCTAAGCACATCATCAAAAAATTTAATCCAAAAGTTATTGAAATTAACCATTACAAAGAGATTTTTAACCGCTCAAAACAAAATTTTAACTTTCAAAAAAATCAAAACAGACTTATACTCGCAAAAAAAGATAATATTTCCTTTTATAAAGGAAGCAAATTCTGCTCAAACAGAGGATATCCAAATTTTTACTACTCAACCCAGATTTTAGGATGCATTTACAATTGCCAATACTGCTATTTAGGAGGTATATATCCAAGTGGGTATCCGGTAATTTTTGTAAACGAAGATGAGTTTATTCAAAAAGCAAAAGAGTTAAAAGATACATTTTTAGCAATAAGCTATGAGAGCGATTTATTGGCGTTTGAGGGAATTTATCCTTTTCACAAAAAGTGGATAGAGCTTGCAAAAGAGAAAAAAGATATTTTAATAGAAAGCCGCACAAAATCAGCCAACACTTCAAAACTCCCAAAAAATCCGCCATCAAACTTTCTCTTAACTTTCTCTCTATCTCCAAATGAAGTTACAAAGTTTGAAAAAAAAGCTCCAAGCCTTGAAAAAAGAGTAAAAGCGATAAAAGAGGCAATAAGTAAAGGGTATAGAGTTGAGATTGCAATAGACCCTATTATCAAAGTGGATAACTTTAAAGAGGTTTACAAAAACTTTATCAATTACCTAAAAAAAGAGCTCCCCCTCTTAGATATTCCAATAGAAATTGGAACGTTTAGAATGAATAAAGACTTCTTAAAAAAGCTTAGAAAAATCCATTTAAGCGAGGTTACCTACTATCCTTATGAAATAAAAAACAATGAAGCAAGATATAAAGATGAAAAAGAGCTTATAGATTTTATAAAAGGACTTTTATGAAAATTATAATAACCGGTACAAGCAGCGGAATTGGAAAAGCGATAAAAGAGGAGTTAAAAGAGTTTGAAATAATTGAACTTTGCAGAAACTGCCCTTACTCAATTGACTTTAATAACATAAAAGAGGTAAAAAAACTTAAATTCAAAGATATAAAAGGGATTATTTTAAACGCCGGGGTTGGATATTTTGGGCAGTTTGAGGATATTAAAATCTCTCAAATAGAAGAGATGATAAATGTAAATTTTCTCTCCCCTATGATTTTGGTAAAAAACAACCTAAGAGAGATTAAAAAACAAAAAGGCTTTATCATAACAATCTCTTCAACATCAGCAACCCACCCAGCCCGCCTTGGGGTAGTCTATTCAGCCACAAAAGCGGCTATTAGACAATTTAGCAAATCATTGTTTGAAGAAGTCAGAAAAAGCGGAGTAAAAGTTAGCACCATTGTGCCAGATTTAACCCTTACAAACTTTCATAATAAAACTTTTTTCCGCCCATCAAAAGACCCTCTTGCACATCTAAAACCAGAAGATATAGCAAAAATCGTAAAAGATGTAATCTATTCCCCTTTTGTAATTGAAGAAATTATAATAAAACCTCAACTCTTTAAGATTGAAAAAGCCACCTAAGTGCTTTTTTTCTAAACTCATCAACCCCCTCACTTGCAAAAAGCTCAATAGTGCTATTATCCCTTTTAACTAACCCATACTCATCCTCTAACATCTCAACAATAGCCTGTCCTGAATGGATTAAAGTAGCTTTTTTAAAGTGCTTTTTAAAAGAAGGAATCAAAAAAGGGTAATGAGTACATCCAAGAATAATTACATCAATTTCATCTTTATTAATCCCATTAAAATACAACTCAAACACATCATCAACCAACCTCCCCTCATAAATCTCTTCTTCCACCAAAGGAACCAAAAGAGGAGTTGGTATTGCCATAATATTATTAAAACCTCTTTTCTTTAATAAAGACTGATATTTATTTGAAGCAATTGTCCTTTTTGTCCCGATTAATAAAATATTATCATTCCTCTTAGCTCTCTTCTCAACCGCCCTAACTCCGGCTTCAATAACTCCAACAACCGGAAAAGAAGCCTCTTTTCTAAGCTCATCAATTGCAACCGAACTTGCCGAATTACACGCAACCACTAAAAAATCTATATTAAAGTTTTTTAAAAATTCAAGCGCTTCAAGGGAGTATCTGATAATTGTACTCTCATTTTTATTTCCATAAGGAACTCTTGCAGTATCTCCAAAATAAATTATCTTATTAAAAAGTTTTGCTCTTAAAATCTCCCTTGCAACACTTATCCCCCCAATTCCACTATCAAAAATCCCGCATCTATTCATTAATAGCGTTTAGGAATTCTTTATTGTTTTTAGTTTTTAACATTTTTGAATATAAAAGCTTTAATGCTTCAATTTCATCCATTTCGCTTATAATATTTCTAATAGCCCAAACCTTAGCAAGCTCTTCTGGCGTTAATAAAAGCTCTTCTTTTCTTGTGCCAGATTTTAATAAATCAATTGCCGGATAAATTCTTCTATCTGCAATTCTTCTGCTTAACACCGCTTCCATATTACCAGTCCCTTTAAACTCTTCAAAAATCACCTCATCCATTTTACTTCCAGTATCAATTAAAGCCGTTGCAATAATAGTTAAACTTCCACCCTCTTCTATATTTCTTGCCGCTCCAAAAAATCTTTTTGGTTTATGCAAAGCATTTGCATCAACCCCACCGCTTAAAACTTTACCGCTTGCAGGAGTAACTGTATTATAAGCCCTTGCAAGACGAGTGATTGAATCAAGCAAAATTACAACATCTTTACCCATCTCAACCATTCTTTTGGCTTTTTCAATAACAAGCTCAGCAACTCTTACGTGATTTTGAGCTGGCTTATCAAAAGTTGAAGAGTAAACTTCACCTTTTACGCTTCTTTGCATATCAGTAACCTCTTCTGGTCTTTCATCAATAAGCAAAACCATAAGCTCAACTTCTGGATGATTTTTTGTAATTCCATGAGCAATCTCTTTTAAAAAGACAGTCTTACCGCTTCTTGGAGGTGCTACAATAAGCCCTCTTTGTCCTTTCCCGATTGGAGCAAACAGATCTAAAACTCTTCCAGTTAGTTTTGTTGGTTCATATTCAAGTTTTAACTTCTCATTTGGATAAAGAGGAGTTAAGTTATCAAAAAGTGGTCTATTTTTTGCTTCTTCTGGCGGAAGATAGTTAACTGCTTCAATTTTAAGTAAAGCATAATACTTCTCTTGGTCTTTTGGAGGTCTAACTTGACCAGTTACAATATCCCCAGTCCTTAGGGCAAAACGGCGAATTTGAGTTTGAGATACATAAACATCATTTACCGAATTTTCAAAATTTCCTCCAATACTTCTTAAAAATCCATATCCATCTGGCATAATCTCTAAAATTCCAGTAAAAAGTAAATATCCGCCCTGCTGAACCTGAGCTTTTAAAATCTCAAACATTAAATCTTGACGCTTAAATTCTTGCGGATTTTCCACTCCAAGTTTTTTAGCAATCTCTATTAATTCATCAGTAGTCATCTTGCGAAGCTCTTCAATCGTATACCCCTCAACTGGAATATGCGTCCTTTGTTTTTCAGTAGTACTATTTTCTTTTTCCATATGATTTAATCCTTTGTAGTAGATTTGAAGAGTTAGTTAATGCGATTTTAATTAAATAATTTTTCTTTGTCAAGATTTGATAAAATTTCACAAAAAGGGCAAAATGAAAATAGTAGCTGATAAAAATCAAAGAGTTGATAAATTTTTAAGTGAATATTTAAAAGAAAACAGAAACCAAATAGAACAGCTAATAAAAAAAGGAGCTGTCAAAATTAATCAAAAAGTGGCAAAAAAAGGTGGAGTAAAATTAAAAAAAGGGGATATAATAGAGATTGATTTCCCTAAAAAAGAGGAAAAAGAACAAAAAGAAGTAGAGTTTGATATCCCAATACTTTATGAAGATGAGCATTTACTGGTAATTAACAAACCACCAGGAATTGTTGTCCATCCAGCTCCAAGCGTAAAAGAACCAACTCTTGTAGATTGGCTAAAACAAAAAGGTTTTTCTCTATCAACAATCGCAGGAGATGAGAGATTTGGGATTGTGCATAGAATTGACAAAGAGACAAGCGGAGCATTGGTAATTGCAAAAGATAATAAAACTCATGAATTTTTAAGCAAACAACTAAAAAATAAATCAATGGGAAGATATTATCTTATGTTACTAAATGAACCTTTAAAAGAACCAAAATGCGTAAACGCTCCAATTGGTAGAAATCCAAAAATAAGGACTAAGATGGGAATTGTTGAAAATGGGAAAGAGGCTAAGACTCTTTTTGTGCCAGTGTATGAAAATTTAACTGCTGCAAAACTTTTTACCGGAAGAACCCATCAAATAAGAGTGCATTTAACTACTCTTGGAAGATACATTTTAGGAGATAAAACTTATGGCAAAAAAAATCAAGACAAAAGAGTAATGCTACACGCAAAAGAAATCTATTTTTTACATCCAAATGGAAAAAAACTTAGTATAATAGCACCATTATTTGATGATTTTAAAAAAAATTTGCCAAAAGGAATTAAAGATGAAGAAATTAATAGCATTAGTTACTTTTTTGATGCTCATAACAGGTTGTGCCAATAATCCTCAACCAAGCACTCCAAATGTACAACCAAACCCAAAATTACCACTTGTTAAAAACTTTGTAGGATATGGTGGAAGAAATCAAGTTGGACTCCATTGGGACCCAGTGCCAGATATGAAAGGATATTACATCCAAAGATTTTCAAAAAAAGATGGAAGATGGATACCAGTTGCTACAATTGATAATCCTTTTAAAACTCTTTATGTAGATACTGATTTAACTCCAAGCACTCTTTATAAATATAGAATTGCAACATTTGATGAAGATGGAACTCCTTCTTTGGCAGTTGAAACAAAAGTAAAAACCAAACCAACAATTGCAAGAGTAGTTCCGCTTGAAGCAAAACCAATTTATAAAGGAACTATTAAAATCACTTTTAGACCTCATCCAAATGAGAGAGTAAAACAATACTTAATCCAAAAATTTAACGATACAACAATCCAATGGAATACCATTAAAGTACTATATCCAAGGTTAAATGTTGAGTTTTTAGATACAGGGCTTAAAGATGGAAAAATTTACAAATATAGAATCATTGCTAAGAGCTTTGATGGATTAAAATCTCACCCAACAAAACCAATTTATGTATCAACATTCCCAAAACCTCCAATTATTACTCAAATTGAAGCAACAAAAAATTTACCAAAAAAAATTATCGTAACTTGGAAAAAGCCTAAATCAAAAGCAAATAAATATCTTCCAATTAAATACTACAAAGTATACATCTCACCAGATGCAAACGCAATTCCATTTAAATTCTATAAAATCTCTTATACAACAAAACTTGTAGACAAAATCAATAAAGATGGATTTAAAAGATATTATAAAGTAACCCAAGTATCAATTTATGATACCGAATCATCCCTAAAAGATACTCCATCAGTAATGGGTGAGACCCTGCCAAAACCTCTAACTCCAATCGTATCAACAAATGTTTCTGGAAATTTAATTGAGTTTATTTTCACTTCACCAGATAATAGAGCAGTTAAATACTTAATTATTAAAGAAGAGAGAACTGGATTATTTAAAATAAAAAGAACAAAAATCATAACTCCAAAAAATATTTTCAGAGATAGAATCGACCCAAATAAAACTTATGTTTACTACATTTATGAAGTTGATAAATATGGCTTAATTTCAGCTGAGCCTGCAAAAGTTATTATAGGAAAATAGATGCCTCACATCGTAATAGATAAATTAAAACACATCAACTATCCCCAAAAAGTTGGGGATGTTGAGTTTTTATTCCAAGCGGAAAATTTAATAGGAGTAAAAATTAATAACACTAAATTCCTCCTCTCAATCAAAGAAAAAGAAAGAGGCTATTTAGTAAAATATGATAAAATCACCCGCCCAATTACAAGTTATTTAAAAAAAGCATATCTTGCTTTTGCCAAATTAAATAACGCTAATATATTATTTGAGAATATAAAAGGAATTAAAGAAAAATTAAAAAGCGAATACCTACTAACAATTAACGATAACTTAGATAATATTGACATAGTTGAAGTTGGATTTGGGAGCGGAAGACACTTAATCCATCTTGCAAAAGAGAATCCAACGAAAACTCTGCTTGGAATAGAAATTCACAATCCATCAATAGAACAACTCTTAAAAAGAATAAGACACGAAAAAATAACAAATATAAAAGTAATAAACCACGACGCAAGACTTATTCTTAGTAAAATTCCATCAAATAAACTTAGTGCAATTTATGTCCACTTTCCAGTACCTTGGGATAAAAAAGAGCATAGAAGAGTAATCAACAAAGACTTTATAAAAGAAGCTATAAGAACATTAAAAGTTGATGGAATTTTACATTTAAGAACTGATAGCGAGAATTACTTTAACTATTCATTGGCAAAATTTTTGGAATTTGATAAAATAAAGCTAAAAGTTAATAAAAATATCCCTTACATAGTTTCAAGCAAATACGAAGATAGATGGAGAAAACTGAATAAAAATATTTATGACATTATTATGATAAATATCCAAAATTCACCAGAAATTGAAAATAATTTTGATTTTAGCTTTAAGAAAAAGCTTACTAACTTAGATTTTAAGCCAAGAGTGTTTGAAAACTTTGTTATTCATATAGAAAAAGTGTTCAAAATTAATAATGAAAAAGAGTTAATAAGACTTACGATGGGAAATTTTAATAGACCTGAGCATTTATACATTTTAAATAAAGATAAACCAGAATATTTTAAACAACCAGCAAAAGTAAAAGATAACTATTTAGCACATCTTCAACTAAAAAGGCTTTTTAATGGCTAAATTAATAATAGCAAAAAATTTAACACTTGCATATGAAGACAAACCAATCATAAATAAAGTAAATTTTACAATCAATACCGGAGATTTTGTATTTATTACAGGAAAGAGTGGTTCTGGAAAAACAACTCTTTTAAAATCATTCTATGGAGAGTTAAAACCAATTGGTGGAAGTTTAATGGTAGGTGGATTTGCACTTGAAGCTATCAAAAGAAAACAACTCTCTCATCTAAGAAAACACTTAGGAGTTGTCTTTCAAGATTTTAAATTAATTCCAGAGTGGAATATTTTAAAAAATGTAATGTTGCCTATTTTAATAGCCGGACAAGATAGAAAAACAAGCGAACACAAAGCAAGAGAGATGCTAAGAAAAGTAAATCTTTTAGGATTAGAGCACAAATACCCATCCCAACTAAGCGGAGGAGAACAACAAAGAGCGGCAATTGCAAGAGCTACAATCCATCAGCCAATTTTAATTTTAGCCGATGAGCCAATCTCTGGGCTGGATGAATACTCAGCCGAGATTGTAATGAATCTATTTGAAAAAGCAAACAAAGCCGGAATTACTATTGTAATAGCATCTCACTCAATTCCGCACAATTTTTCTCAAAAATATAGACACTTTCACATAAATGAAGGAAAAATTCATGAACTCTCTTAATAGAAGTATATCAAATCATATTACATTGATTTTAGCTTTAATTTCAATTTTGCTAAGCATATTCCTTTTTAATGTATTTAATCAAATCTTACAAAGATATGAAAAAACAATTATTGATAACTACTCAATCGTAATTGTTTCAACAAAACCAATAAAATTAATTAACCTTCCTTTGGTAAAATCAATTCACGAACTTGATATTAAAAAACAAATTCAAAAAATAAAAAAGAAATACAAAAATATTGATTTTAGTAAAATCTCTTTACCACTTTTTTATAAAATAAAACTCTCAAAACTCCCTACTCCATCAGAACTAAAACAACTCGAAAAAGATTTATTAAAATACAAATTCATAAAAAGAGTAATGACCCATTCAAGTGCACAAACAAAAATTTATAATCTCTTAATGTTAATTAACTTAATTACCAAAACATTTATGATAATAAGTGGAATACTTGGCTTTTTACTTATTATAAAACAACTTGAAGTTTGGAAACTTTTACACTCAGAAAGGATGTATATTATGGAACTTTTTGGAGCTCCTTTTTGGTTTAAGGGTGCAACTTTATTTAAAATTGCCTTTATTGATGCATTAATTTCAAACATAATAACGGCTATTATCATTATATTTATAATAAATTCAGACCTATTTACATCCGTAATTTCAGAGCTTAATATAAATTTTGATATCAATTTATTTTATCAATTCGGACTTTTATTCTTTATCTCAACAACAATCTCACTAGTCTCATCAATAATAGTGGTGGTTTGGTCAAAATGATAAAAGCTATAATTTTTACTTTAATCATAACACTCTCATTTGGAGAGTTAAAAGAGATTAATGTAACATCAAAAAAACTCTCCCAAACAAAATTAAATATTATTTCAATAAATGAAAAACTCAAATATTTAGCAAGAGATATTAAAAGAAAAGAACGCTCACTAAAATACTTAAATTATAAAATCAAACAACTAAACAAACAAATAAAAACTCTACAAAAAAAAGTAGAAAATTCATCAAAAGATTTAACAACTCTAAATGATTTAAAAAAAGGGTATCAAGAAAAGCTAAACGCTTTAAATAAAGAGATTTATACTTTCCTCTCAGAAAACTACTATATCCAAAACCAAAACATAGAAAATTTAAATGATTTGATTTATAATGAGCTAACTCAACAAGTCCTAAACCAATATTCAAAAAAGATTGCAAAAATCGCAAAAGAAGCAAGGGAAATTAATCAAAAAATAGCTCAGATAGATAAAAAGATTATTGCAATAAAACAAAGACAATACCTACTTGAAAAGAAAAAAGAAAAATTAGCATATTTGCTTAAAAAACGCAAAAAAGAGATTCAAAATTTAAAACAACAAAAAGAAGCTTATAAAAATAGACTCTCTCAAATGCTAAAAATTCAAAAAAGCTTAGAAAAAAGACTTGAAAAACTAAAAATCCTCTCAAAAAAAGCAAAAGAAGCTAACTTTAATTCAAATGAAGAAATCCCAACTTACATTTATAAAGGATTAAAATCAACACCTCCACTCCAAGGAGTTGTAGTAGAAAAATTTGGAAGAATAAAAGATCCAATCTCTCATATTGTTTATCAAAGACCATTTGTAATAATAAAAGCTTTTAAACCAAACGCGCTTGTTAGAAGCGTATTAAAAGGAGAAGTGATAAATATTTTAAAGGATAAAAAATTAATAGCAATAAGACACAAAAACGGATTAATTACAATTTACAAAGTCAACAAAATATCCCCTCTTTTAACAGTAGGTAAATTTGTAAAAAGAGGAGAAGTTATTGGAAGAGTTAAAGAGTACTTACAATTTGGAGTCTTTAAAAATGGTAAACCTATAAATCCTCAGAAAGTTTTTCCTCTTAAATAATTTGATAAAATACTATTTTAAAAAGGCGATAGTATGAAACGCATCTTAATAAAGTTTTCAGGTGAAGCATTAGCAGGAGAGAATGGATTTGGAATTGATACAAAAATTCTAAAATATCTTGCAGATGAGATTAAATCAGTAGTAATGGAAGGATTTGAAGTTGCTGTGGTCATTGGAGGAGGAAACTTCATAAGAGGAGTTAGTGCAGCAAAAGATGGAATTATAAGACGTACAAGCGGAGATTATATGGGGATGCTTGCTACTATCATAAACGCAGTAGCAATGCAAGAAGCACTTGAAAATGATGGATTATCAGTTAGAGTTCAAAGTGCAATAAAAGTAGAAGAGATTGCAGAAAACTTTATCGTAAGAAAAGCCATTAGACACTTAGAGAAAAAAAGAGTAGTAATTTTTGCAGGTGGAACTGGAAATCCATTCTTTACGACTGATACCGCAGCAGTCCTTAGGGCAAGCGAAATTGGAGCAAGTGTAATTATAAAAGCTACAAAAGTAGATGGAATTTATGATAAAGACCCAATGAAATTTAAAGATGCAAAGTTTTTAAAAGAGTTAAGTTATGAAGAAGCGCTTAAAAAACATATAAAAGTAATGGATGATACTGCTATTGCCTTAGCAAGAGAAAATAAACTCCCAATTATTGTTTGTAATATGTTTAAAAAAGGAAATTTACTAAAAATTCTAAAAAATAACCCAGATGCAAAATACTCAATCGTAAAGGAGATATAATGAGAATCGAACAAATTAACGCAAAAGCACTTGAAAGAGTTGATTATGATAGATACCTTCTTAGTCAAGCAGTTGCAAAAAGAGTAAATGAACTATTAAAAGGGGCAAAACCATTAATTGATTTGCCTAAAAAAAATATGCAGCTAACTGAAATCGCAATTATGGAGATTGCAGAAGGTTTAATTAAGGTAAAAGAGATTTGATAGTAGAATTTGAACAACTATTAGAAAAAATCTCTCAAATCAAATCTACCCAAAAAGCAAAGGAGCTTTTGTTATCAAGAGTCAATACTCCAAATATAAAAAAGGCTCTTGATTTTGCAATAAAAGCTCATAAAGGACAAAAGAGAAAAAGTGGGGAGGATTATGTAATCCACCCTATTTTAGTAGCTACAATTACTTCATTTTTCAATAAAGATGAAGATGTAATAATAGCTGCACTTTTACACGATGTCGTTGAAGATACTCACTATTCAATTGAAGATATAAAAAAAGAATTCAAAGAAGAAGTAGCTCACTTAGTAGAAGGACTTACAAAAATTATTGAAATTCGCGATAAATCTTTAATCCCATCAAATTCAACCGAAAAATTAACAAAATCAGCCCTTACATTTAGAAAAATGCTAACAAGCTCTATAAAGGATTTGAGAGTTTTATTAATAAAACTTTGCGATAGAGTGCACAATATGCTAACACTCAATGCGCTTCCTCCTCACAAACAAAAAAGAATTGCAGAAGAGACTTTAATAGTATACGCTCCAATTGCCCATAGACTTGGGATAGCTACTTTAAAAAATATTTTAGAAGATTTAGCTTTTAAATACTTCTTACCACAAGAGTATGAAAAAATTGATAAATATATAAAAGCCCACAAAAAAGAGATGCAACTAAAATTAAACTCTTTTATACAAAAAATCTCAAAACTTTTACTTGAAAATGGATTTAGAGAAGGTGAGTTTGAGATTAAAAGCAGAATAAAACACTACTACTCAATCTTTCTTAAAATGCAAAGAAAAGGCATCTCAATTGAAGAAGTATTAGACCTTTTAGCCGTTAGAATTATTACAAAAGAGCCAATTGATTGTTATAAAGCATTAGGAGTTGTGCATTTAAATTTTAGACCATTAATTAGTAGATTTAAAGATTATATAGCAATTCCAAAAGAGAATGGATATCAAACAATCCACACTACAATCTATAACGAAAATTCAATTATTGAAGTGCAGATAAGAACTTTTGATATGGATAAAAACGCAGAATTTGGAATAGCAGCTCATTGGAGATATAAACTAAATAGTGCAATACCAGATACAAAATGGCTTGAAGAGATGAAATTTGATGAAAATATTGAAGACTTTTATGAGCTCGCAAAAAATGACCTATTTAGCGAGGATATCGTAGTTTACTCTCCAAAATTTGACACCTTTACCCTTCCAAGAGGAGCAAGAGCACTTGATTTTGCATATGCTATCCACACTGATATTGGAAATAGAGCAATTGGAGCGTATGTAAACAAAGAAAGAGTCTCTTTATTACAACAACTAAAAACGGGAGATATTGTAAAAATTGAAGTTGGAGATGAAGTTATTCCAAGATGCAGTTGGATTGAAGCATTAAAAACAAGCAAAGCAAAATACGAACAAAAAAAACTCTGTCGCTCAAAAGAAAAAGAGATAAACAAAAAACTCTCACTTGCAATTTTAGTTACTATTTTTGATTTAGATATAAGAGAGATAAAAGCAATTATTAAGCTAAATAATCTTTGCGAAAAAATTGAAAAAGCGGCATACGATAGTAAATTTTTAAAAGAAGTAGTAAAAGAGATTTACAATTTTCTCAAAAAACGAAAAGTCTTATACTTTAAAAATATAAAATTAAAAGAGTATATCTTTGGAAATATTAAAATATTATCAAATAAACCAATTACCGATATTAGATTTGATTTTTGTTGTAGACCAAAATTTGGAGATAAAATTTTAGGGATTTTAGATAAAAAAGAGGTTGAAATTCATCACAGATTTTGTAACAATGCCGAAAAAAAATTAAAAAAAGCAGTATTTGTTGAGTGGATTGAGAATAATCAAAATAAATTTTTCTTAGTAGTTAAACTCCCAAATAAAAAAGGTGAGCTTTTAAAATTTATCTCTTTTCTTACAAAAGAAAATGTTTTTATCCACTCAATATCTCTTGGAAAAGAGTCAAATAACTGCCAAATGGAGATTGAATTTAACCAAAAGCAATTTGAAAAATTAAAATCAAAAATCCAAAAACATTACAAAATAGTAGAATTTATACCAAAAAAGGATGCATACAATGGATAAACACCCACAACTTGAAAAAGCAATGGCTGAGATTAAAAGAGGTAGTAGCGAAATTATAGGAATAGAAGAGATTGAAAAATTAGTTAATGAATTTTTAAAAACTGGCAAGAGATTTACAATAAAAGCTGGATTTGACCCAACAGCTCCTGATTTGCACTTAGGACATGCAGTGCTTTTGCAAAAATTAAAAACATTTCAAAAATATGGAGCAAGAGTTCAATTTTTAATTGGAGATTTTACAGCTCAAATTGGAGACCCAACTGGCAAAAACAAAACCCGCAAAATGCTAACTCCTAAGGAAGTAAAAGAAAATGCAAAAACATACAAAGAACAAGTCTTTAAAATCCTTGATAAAGAGTTAACTGATGTAGTATTTAATAGTGAATGGCTAAATAAACTTGGAGCAAGCGGGATTGTTGAGCTTGCTACAACTTACACAGTTGCAAGAATGCTTGAAAGAGATGACTTTGAAAAAAGATTTAAATCAAAAACTCCAATTGCAATTAGCGAATTTATCTATCCTTTACTTCAAGGATATGATAGCGTAGCATTAAAAAGCGATATAGAAATTGGAGGAACTGACCAAAAATTTAACCTCCTTATGGGAAGACATCTTCAAAAAGTCTATAATGTTGGCAAAGAACAAAGTGTTATGATGATGCCTTTACTTGTTGGACTAGATGGGGTTAATAAAATGAGTAAATCCCTTGGAAATTATGTAGGAATTACAGAAGATGCAAATACAATGTATGCAAAAATTCTCTCAATTTCAGATGAATTAATGTGGGAGTGGTATGAGCTTTTGAGTGATAAATCAATAGAAGAGATTAAAGAGTTAAAAGAGAAAGTAAAAAATGGATTAAATCCAAAAGTAGCAAAAGAACTCTTAGCAATTGAGATTGTTGATAAATTCCACGGAAAAGGAGCGGGACTTAAAGCAAAAGAGCACTTTGATAAAGTGCACAAACTTGGAAAAATTCCAGAAGATATTGAGACTTTTGAGATTGAGCCTATGAATATCGTTGATGCATTAGTTGCAACAAAACTCGCATCTTCTAAAAGTGAAGCAAGACGCCATATAAAAGGTGGAGCCGTTAGAGTAAATCAAGAGAAAATAAACGACCAAAATTTAACGCTTAACGATAAAGAGTATATTTTACAAATTGGTAAAAGAAAGTTTGCAAAAGTAAAAATTAAAGGATAGAGATGAGACCTCTAAAAATAGGTAAGCACACTATAAAATACCCAATTATCCAAGGCGGAATGGGACTTGGAATTAGCTGGGATAGACTTGCTGGAAATGTAAGCAAAGAAGGAGGCTTAGGAGTTATTAGTGCAGTTGGGACTGGGTATTATGAAAATAAAAAATATGCAAAAAAGTTAATTGAAGGAAGACCTTATAGCGAAAAAGATTTTTACAATAAAGAGGCTTTATTTAAAATTTTCAAAAACGCAAGGAAAATTTGCGGGGATGCTCCACTTGGATGTAATATTTTATACGCAATAAACGATTATGGAAGAGTTGTAAGGGATGCGTGTGAAGCTGGGGCTGATATTATAATTACAGGTGCTGGGCTTCCAACTGATATGCCAGAATTTACAAAAGATTTTCCAGATGTTGCATTAGTGCCTATTGTATCAACCCCAAGGGCTTTTAGAGTAATTGCAAAAAGATGGGAGAAAAGATATAAAAGATTGCCAGATGCTGTAATTGTAGAAGGTCCTTTAAGTGGTGGGCATCAAGGATTTAAATATGAAGAGTGCTTTAAAGAAGAAAACCAGCTTGAAAATTTAATCCCGCAAGTTAGAGAAGAAGTTGATAAGTGGGATAAAAACATCCCAATAATTGCAGCGGGAGGAATTTGGGATAAAAATGATATTGAGAAGTTTTTAAGCCTTGGAGCAAACGGAGTTCAAATGGGGACACGATTTGCCCTTACATACGAATGCGATGCAAGCGATGAATTTAAAGAGACGCTCCTTAATGCAAAAAAAGAGGATATTATTTTAATGAAATCACCTGTTGGATATCCAGCAAGAGGAGTCAAAACAAAACTGATTGAAAAAGTTGAAAAAAGAGAAGCTCCAAAAGTAAAATGTATCTCAAACTGCGTTCAGCCTTGTAACAGAGGAGAAGAAGCAAGAAAAGTTGGATACTGCATAGCCGATAGACTTGCAGATGCGTATGAAGGAGATTTGGAAAATGGGCTTTATTTTAGCGGAGCATACGCATACAAAGCCAATAAGCTACTTTCTGTAAAAGAACTTATGGAGAAATTGATAAAAGGCGAATGAAAAAGCTTCTTTTTCTCTTTTTTTTTACCCTGTTGTTTGCAAAAGATTACTACATCCATATAAAGTCATTTGCTCCGCTTATAATAAAAATTCCCTCAAACAATGTAAAACACTTTATTATTAAAGATAAAGATGTCTATAAAGAAGTTTTTGATATTAAAAATGCAATCACTCCAAAATTTTACAAAAAAAGATTTGGTAAAATTTTATTAAGGATTGCTCAATTTAATCCAAAAGTAGTAAGAATAGTCTATTCTTCAAATAAAAAATTTAATTTAAATTACTCAATACAAAATAAAACCCTAAAAATTACTCTAAATAATCTTCCCAAAAAAAGTAAAAAAACTCCTAAAAAGACTTTGCCAGCTCCAAAAAAAATTATAGTAATTGACCCAGGACACGGAGGAAAAGACCCAGGAGGAATTGGATATAATAAAATTTATGAAAAAGACATTGTATTACAAGTAGCCCTAAAATTAAAGAAAATCCTCCAAAATCAAGGCTATAAAGTCTATCTAACCCGCTCAAAAGATAAATTTATAGACCTAAAAGAGAGACCTCACTTTGCAAATACCAAAAAAGCTGACCTTTTTATCTCTCTTCATTGTAATATAGCTTACCACCACAAAAGAAACATTCAAGGACTTGAAGTCTATTATCTCTCACCAGCTGATAGCAAAAGAGCATTAGAAATTGCAAAGCAAGAAAATCAAGAGAGTCTTGGAAATTTAAACTTCAAAGAACAAATGGCAATTTTAACCTTTTTAAATACCGATAAAATTATGCTATCTAAAACCTTTGCATTTGATGTAAAAAATTCAATCGCATCAGAAATTAGAAAATTTTACTCGCTAAAAAGAGCCGAAGTTAGAGCAGCTCCATTTTATGTTCTAACAGGCACCCAAATGCCAGCAATTTTAATAGAGATGGGATATTTAACAAACCCAAAAGAAGCAAAAAAACTTGCCTCTAAAAAATATCAAAAGTTAATCGCAAAAGGGATTGCAAAAGGAATTAACAAATTTTTCTCCACTAAGACAAAATTTAAAATACCTTTTTCTCAAAGTCATAAACCTAGCCACTCTCGATAATATTAAATTGACATACTCCCCACGCCAACCCTAACTGCTGACGCTCTCGCCAAGGGTATTCTGGCTTTAAAACGATGGTTGCTGACAAATAGCCAGTCTTATACCTTCACAGCCAAAGGTCGATGCCCCAACCCTATGCTAATTTGTAGAAAAAATCTCTCCTGCTATTAACTACTTTTTGATATAATCTTGCTAATTGTTTTTTAGCTGATTTGTAGTTGTTTGAGTTTTTAACTTTTTTTGATAACTCCTTT
>JAMOSZ010000070.1 GCA_027062625.1 Nautiliaceae bacterium | reverse complement strand
CCAACCCTATGCTAATTTGTAGAAAAAATCTCTCCTGCTATTAACTACTTTTTGATATAATCTTGCTAATTGTTTTTTAGCTGATTTGTAGTTGTTTGAGTTTTTAACTTTTTTTGATAACTCCTTTTGAAATTGTTTAAGCTTATTAAGATATTTGAAATAATGTCTTGGAGCTTGAATCTGTGTTTTGTCTGATAAAGTTAAAAAGTTTTCAATCCAAAATCAATGCCCACGCATTTTACCCGATAATGATGGCGGGGGTGATTTAATTTTTTCTTTTTATTTCTAAAAAACAGCTTAAACGCTTTATCAATTCTATCGGTTATATCTTGATTTTTTCCTAATTTTACCCCTAAATCTCCTTTAACAATTTTTCAATTACTTTAATTACATTGCTTATTGAAGAGATTTTAACCCTCTCTCTTATTGAGTGAGGATACTCAATCAAAGGACCATATGAAGCCATCTTTACATTTTTAAATTTCTCTTTTAAGATAGCACATTCAAGCCCGGCATGAATTATTTTTGGAGTTGAGTTTGTAATTTTTTGCAAAAGAGCACTAAACTCATTCTCATCAGCCTCCCACGCAGGATACTCCCCTTCAAACTCAACTGAGGCTCCTTTTGTTTTAGATAAAATATACTCTTTTAACTCCTCTAACTTCTCATTACTATTAGCCCTTGCACTAAGCAAAGCCAAAAATCCATCCAAAAGTGCAAAGTTTACAGATTTACTTGGAATTTTATACTTAAAATCAAACTCCAAAACTCCGTGTGGCAAACCCCTTAAAAATTCAATATATTTATCATCATAAACCTCAATCTCTTCACTCCCGCCAAACACTTCGCAACTAAACGCCCTAACAGGAATTGAATTTCTTCTCTCTCCCCCTTTTAAATAAGAAGTAGTTTTTACTCTTTTTAAAAGCTCAACTATTGCGTTTGGGATGTTTTTGTCAATATCAACCCCACTATGACCTCCCGGAAGTTTATCCACAACCAATTCACCTTTTGTGCCATATACTTTTTTTAAAGCCTTTGGATAAGTTATCTTACAATCAAACCCGCCAGCACATCCAATATAAACACTCTCATCCTCACTATCAAGATTTAAAAGATAAGGTGAATTTATTTTAAGTTCTAAATTCTTAGCCCCAATAAGCCCAATCTCTTCATCATTTGTAAATAAAAATTCTCCCTTAACTTTTTGTGAGATAAGATAAAGCATAATAGCAACACCAATCCCGTTATCAGCCCCAAGGGAAGAGTCTTTTGCCATTAAATATCCATTTTCTCTAACAATCTCAATCTCAGGAGCTCTTCCAACACACACCATATCATAATGGGATTGAAAGCAAATTCCTTTACCCTTTTTAGCCAAAACATTTCCACTTTTGTCAACTTCAACCTCATATCCAAAATTCCTCACAAAACCCACAATAAAATCCCTAAGCTCAGCAGTATTACCGCTACAATGAGGGATTTTTGTTATCCTCTCAAAAAGCCTTAAAACTTCTTCTAATCTCTCCACTACCATCCTTTGATATAATTTCATTAATAATACCACTTTTTTGAAAAAATGGAGAAGAAATGATTGAAAAAATCTTAAACGAAAGAGATAAATGGTTTGAGTGGAAAAACATAAAACCGATAAAAGAAGCAGTTGATAATTTAGAAGTAAAAGAAGCAACTTACACCATAAACGATACAATATCAATAAAAACCCCTACCCCAACCAAAAAAATAACTCAAATTGCAAAAATGCTAAAACCTTGGAGAAAAGGACCTTTTAAGATAAACGAGCTTTTTATAGATAGTGAATGGAAAAGTTATATAAAGTGGAACTCAATAAAACCCCATCTAAATTTAAAAGACAAAGAGATTTTAGATGTTGGGGGAAATAATGGGTACTATGCATTTAGAATGCTTGAAATGGAACCAAAAAGTATAGAAATATGGGACCCATCCCCTCTTTTTAACCTTCAATTTGAATTTATCAACAAATTTATAAAAAGTGATATAAAGTATAAACTCCTTGGAGTTGAGCATATTCCTATGAGTAGAAAAAAGTGGGATATTATTTTTTGTATGGGGGTTTTATACCACCGCCGCGACCCTATTGAGATGTTAAAATGGCTAAAAGAGGGGCTTAGAAAAGAGGGAGTTGTTATACTTGATACATTAATACTTGAAGGAAACGAAGAGATTGCCCTCTCTCCTTTGCGTTATGCAAAGATGAAAAATGTCTATTTTATCCCAACGCTAAAAACCCTTAAAAACTGGATAAAAAGAGCCGGATTTAAAAAGATAGAGTTTATTGGCAAAAGATACACAACAACAAATGAACAGCGAAAGACTGAGTGGATTGATGGTGAGAGTTTAGAAAATTTTTTAAATAAAACCCAGACAAAAACAATAGAAGGGTACGAACCCCCTCTTAGATGCTATTTAAAATTATTCAGCTGACCAAAAAGTAAAGTAAGCTACAAGCCCAACAAATGCAAGTGCAGTAATAAATGCTGATACTTCAATAAGTCCATATCCCATTATTTCTCCTTTTTTTAACTTTATTGTAAAATTATACAAAAAAGGATAGCAATGTCCAAACACTTAACTCACACAAAAGACTTAAATAAAGAGGAGATATTACAAATATTCTCAATGGCAAGAGAGTATCTTGATGAAAAGAAAAGAGAGGATTTAAAAGGAAAACTTATAATAAATATCTTCTTTGAAAATTCAACCCGCACAAGAAGCAGTTTTGAAATTGCTGCAAAAAGACTGAGTGCAGATGTTGTTAATTTAGATGTAGCAAAAAGCTCAACAAGCAAAGGTGAAACCCTTTTTGATACGGCGGCAAATCTTGATGCAATGGGACCAGATGCAATTATTGTTAGACATCACCGCTCAGGAGTGCCAAAAATCCTATCAAAATATGTAAGAGCCTCCATTATAAATGCAGGAGATGGGGCTCATCAGCACCCAACCCAAGGACTTTTGGATCTGTTTACATTAATAGAGGTTTTTGGAGATTTAGAGGGTAAAAAAATTGCAATTGTTGGAGATATAAGAAATAGTAGAGTTGCAAATAGTGATATTGAACTTTTAACCCGCTTTAAAGCAAAAGTTTTATTAGTAGGTCCACCTCACTTCCTTCCAAAAACCCCTCTTCCAAAAACCTACTCACTAAAAGAAGCAATAGAGTTTGCCGATGCGATTATCTCTCTTAGAACCCAAACTGAAAGACACAAACACCCAACCTTTGCATCCTTAAAAGATTACGCTCAAAACTTTAAAATCACAAAAGAGTTAATTAAAGACAAAAACATCTACATTATGCATCCAGGTCCAGTGCATAGAAACATTGATATTGACGATGAAGTGTTAGCTGATAAGAGATCTCTTGTATTAAGACAAGTTAAAAATGGAGTAGCAGTTAGAATGGCAATTTTAAAACATCTAATAAGAGAGCAATGAAATTTTTTTTGATAGATTTTGAAGGTAATATTTTTATAGAAGATGTTAAGAATTTAAAAAATATCTATTTCTCTTTTCCAACCTTCTCAAACGCCCCCTCTTTGCCAAAAAAAGAGTGTAAAATATTAAAAAAAGAGCCAATACCATTTAAAAGATACAAAAAAGCTTTTAATAGAGTAATTGAAGAGATTAAAAAAGGAAACACATACCTTTTAAATCTGACATTCCCGACCAAAATAAAGACAAATTGCTCTTTGCTTGAAATATTCTCATCTACAAACGCCCCTTTTAAACTCTACTTTAAAGACCAATTTGTCTGCTTCTCTCCTGAGAGATTTGTAAAAATTAAAAACAATAAAATCTACACTTACCCTATGAAAGGGACAATTGACGCATCCATTAAAAACGCAAAAAAAATTATCCTCTCAAACCAAAAAGAACTCGCCGAACATACAATGGTAGTGGATTTACTAAGAAATGATCTTGGAATTATTGGAAGAAAAGTTAGGGTAAATAAATTTAGGTTTATTAGCAAAATTAAAGCCGGCGACAAAGAGCTTTTGCAAGTTAGCAGTGAAATTGAAGCAACCCTTGATAATTGGCAGACAAACTGGCTTGAAATGATTTTAAAACTTCTTCCAGCTGGAAGCATAAGTGGGACTCCCAAAAAAAAGACAATAGAGATAATAAAAGAGGTTGAGGGGTATAAAAGAGGATTTTACACAGGAATTTTTGGAATTACGGATGAAAAAACCTTTCTTGATAGTGCGGTGATTATCCGCTACATTGAAAAAAATAAAAATGAATTAATCTACAAAAGCGGAGGTGGAATTACAATTGATAGCAACTTAAAGAGTGAATACAAAGAGCTTATTGATAAAGTCTATATTCCAATATAAAAGGGAAGAACCCTTAGCAAGAGTAAGTTGTAATAAACTCATACGGATGCGGTCTTCCCTCCCAAGGCCAAATTTCAGATTCAAATTTAAAGTGTTGATAAGTTTGAATAAAATCTTCTGTCATTACATTACCTTGTTTAAATAACTCTTTATTTTTAAGCATCTCTTCAATAGCTTCTCTTAAAGTATGAGGAAGCTGTCTTATTCCTTTTTCTCTAATTTCATCAAGAGTTAATTCAAATAAGTCAATTTCCATTGGCTCACCCGGGTCAATCTCTTTTTTAATCCCTTCAAGTCCAGCCATTAAAAGTGCTGTAAATGCAAGATATGGACAAGATGAACTATCAGGGAATCTAAATTCAGCTCTTACAGACTTCTCACCAGCTCCCCAAGGAATTCTACAACTTGCACTTCTGTTTTTAGCAGAATATGTAAGAATTGAAGGCGCTTCAAATCCCGGAATTAATCTTTTATATGAGTTTGTAGAAGCGTTTGTAAATGCCGCAACTGCCGGAGCGTATTTTAAAACTCCCCCAATAAAGTTAAGTCCAAGTTTACTTAAATTTGCATACCCATCACCATAAAAAAGGTTTTTACCATCTTTCCATAAAGAGATGTGAGTGTGCATTCCGCTTCCGTTATCTCCATAAAGAGGTTTTGGCATAAATGTCGCAGTTTTACCATTTAGGTGAGCTACCATTTTTACAACATATTTTAGTTTTTGAACATTATCCGCAGCTTCAATTAAAGTTCCAAATTTAACTCCAATCTCACCTTGACCCTGAGCAACTTCATG
>JAMOSZ010000069.1 GCA_027062625.1 Nautiliaceae bacterium | reverse complement strand
GTAATTGCTTATGACCCGTATATTGACCCAAGTAAAGCAACCGACCTTGGATGTAAATATACAACCGATTTTGATGAGATATTAAAATGTGATTTTATTACAATCCATACTCCAAAAACGCCAGAAACTATAAATATGATTACTAAAAAAGAGATAGAAAAAATGAAAGATGGCGTTGTTTTAATAAACTGCGCAAGAGGTGGGCTTTATAATGAAAAAGATGTATATGAAGGGTTAAAAAGTGGAAAAATTAGATGGCTTGGAATTGACGTATTTGAAAAAGAGCCAGTAACTGAGCATCCGTTTTTTGAGCTTGAAAATACATCAGTTACTCCTCATATTGGAGCAAATACTATTGAATCACAAGAGAGAATTGCAATTCAAGCAGCCGAGGCTATAATTGAGGCTTTAAGAGGAAGTAGCTATCCAAATGCTCTAAATCTTCCAATAAATACGGCAAATACACCTGATTGGGTAATTAAGTATCTTGAACTTGCTCAAAAAATGGGTTATTTATTAAGTCAAATTATCAACAAACCTATTAAAAAGGTAAAAATTAATATAAGCGGAGATATAAGCAAAGAGGATAAATCAGTGCTTACATTTAGTTTAGTTGGACTTCTTAAAAATATTACTGATAATGTAAATTATGTAAATGCTGAATTTTTAGCAAATGAAAAAGGAATTGATACAGAAGTTAATAAAATTAAAAACGATACTTATAAAAATTTAGTAAATATTAAAGTGATTACAGATGATGGAGAGTATTCAATAAGCGGGACAATGCTTGAAAATCATCCAAGGGTAGTTGAGTTTAAAGGGTTTGATTTAGAGTTTGAACCAAAAGGAAAAATGATTTTCTTTAAAAATACAGATGTCCCAGGAGTAATTGGTGAAGTTGGTATGACCCTTGCAAAACATAATATTAATATTGCAGATTTTAGACTTGGTAGAAACAAAGAAGGTCAAGCAATGGCGGTTATTATTGTTGATAACGATATAAGTAATGAGGTATTAGATGAGCTTAAAAATTTAAAAGCAGCCCTAAGCGTTGGGTATGCAGAAATTTAAAAGGAGAGGTTATGGCATATAGTATGAGTGATTTAAGAAAATACTTAAATATTGAACTTGATGGAGTACCTTATAAAATTATTGAATATCATCATATCAAACCCGGAAAAGGTGCGGCATTTGTTAGGACTAAGCTTAAAAATTTAATTGATGGAAGAGTGATTGAGAAGACTTTTCATGCTGGGGATAAAGCTGATGAACCAAACTTAGAAAGACGTAAATATCAATATTCTTATAATGAGGGTGATATTTACTATTTTATGGATTTGGATACTTATGAGATGTTACCGGTTGATGTTAAGGTATTTGAAGAGTCTAAGGGGTTTTTGCTTGAAGGGATGGAAGTTGATATTTTATTCCATAATGGAAGAGTAATTGGAGTTGAGCTTCCAACGCAAGTAGTGCTTGAAGTTGTTGAGACTCAGCCAGTTAGCAATAGAGATAGAAGTGGGGCTTGTAGAAAACCAGCAAAACTTGAAACAGGAGCTGTTGTTACTGTTCCTTGTCATATAATTGAAGGCGATAAAATTAAAGTAGATACAAGAACGGGAGAATATTTAGAAAAAGTTAAATAATGAAAAAAATTTTTTTCTTCTTTTTTCTTTCTTTTATATTTATAGGATGTAATTCTTCTGATACTTCTTATAAAAAAGACAATAATACGCATTTTATTAAAGTGTTTTTTTCAAAAACTTCTGGCGATTATATTAACGGCGTAGATGAGATTATTATAAAAGATATTAATCTAGCTAAAAAAAGTATAGAGTTAGCAATTTATGAAATTACAAATGATAAAATCATAAATGCTTTATTAAATGCCTCTAAAAGAGGGGTTAAAGTTAAAGTTATTGTAGATGATGAATTTTTGAATAATCAGAAAATTAAAGATTTAAATAAAACGGGTATATTAATTACAGGAGATAACAGCAAATATACTATGCATAATAAATATATGATTATAGACGGCAAAATAGTATGGAGCGGGTCTGGAAATTATACTTATTATGCTTTTTATAGAAATTATGAAAATTTTGTAAGAATAGAAGATTTAAAAATAGCAGATGTTTATAAAAAAGATTTTCAAATGATTTTAGATAAAAATGTTTCTTATTTGGCTTTAAATTCCTCTTTTAAAGTCTATTTCTCTCCAAATGATAATATAAAATCTATCTTAATAAATAAGATAAATAGTGCCTCTAAAAGAATTTATTTTTTAATGTATGCTTTTACTGATTATGATTTAGCTGAGGCGATTATAAAAGCGAAAAAAAGAGGAGTTGATGTAAAAGGGGTGATGGATGGAGATTTTTATGATAACAAATATTCTGTATATTCTTATTTAATAAATAACAACATAGATGTAAAATTAGATTCAATTCCCGGAAAATTGCACGATAAAGTTTTAATAGTGGATGATTTCGTTTATACCGGGTCTTATAATTTTACTAAAAGTGCTAATGAGAAAAATTATGAAAATTTAATAGGTTATGATAAAATAGTCTATTATTATGAAAGTGAATTTTGGAAGATTTTTAAAAATTCGCAATAATTAAGGAGATTTTTATGAGTTTAAAAAAGAGAGTAAAAGAGGCTATAAGAGATATTCCCGATTATCCTAAAAAAGGAATAATTTTTAAAGATATTACAACTCTTTTAAATAAAGGCGAGCTTTTTAGTGAGGTGATTGATTATTTTGCAGATAAATACAAAGATGTTGATTATGTTTGTGGAATTGAGAGTAGGGGATTTATTTTTGGTGGGGCTATTGCGGCTAAATTAAAAAAAGGTTTTATTCCAATTAGAAAAAAGGGTAAACTCCCTTTTAAAACAATTAGTGAAAAATATGCACTTGAATACGGAGAAGATGAGATTGAGATGCATATTGATGCATTTGAGATTAAAAATCCAAAAGTGTTACTTGTTGATGATTTAATAGCAACTGGCGGAACAGCAATGGCAGCTAGCAATCTTATAAAAAAAGCTGGTGGAGAGATAGTTGCGGCTATATTTTTAATTGAGCTTAGTTTTCTTGATGGAGCTAAAAAACTTAAAGAAATGGGGATAAAGGTAGATAGCTTAGTAAGCTACTAAGTCTATCCTATTCCATTGATTTAGACAATAAATTAAATGTCTTATTATTGTATCTGTGTTTTTTTCTCTTGTGCAGTTTTCATCCATACACTTAAATTTTTCACACGCTCTTAGGACTATCTCTTTGGCTTTTGATTTATTTTTCATTGACTCCATTTCTGGAAGTTTGACGATATCAATTTTCTCTCCGCCACTAATAATTCCATACCATTCATTATCAATAATGAACTGATGGTGAATGTATCCATCCATATTTTCTCCTTTACTAATTTTTATATTATAATAACACAAAAATATTAAAAATAGAATAAAGGAAGCTAATGTATATTCCAAAACCAATTTTTGACCCTGATAGTAAAGGACATTTTGATAAGTTTGGAGGAAGGTATGTACCTGAGACTTTAATGCCCGTTTTAATTGAGCTTGAAGAGTTTTATAAAAATATCCGTTTTAATAAAGAGTTTTGGAAGGAGATGGATTATTATTATAAAGAGTATATTGGTCGCCCAACAGGGCTTTATTATGCTCCAAATCTAAGTAAAGAACTTAATGCAAAAATTTATTTAAAAAGAGAAGATTTAAACCACACAGGTGCCCATAAGGTAAATAACACTATTGGACAAGTATTGCTTGCCAAAAAGATGGGTAAAAAAAGAGTAATTGCAGAAACGGGAGCTGGGCAGCATGGAGTCGCAACAGCAACGGCTGCTGCTTTGCTTGGGCTTGAATGTGAGATATTTATGGGGGAAAAAGATGTAAAAAGACAAGAGCTTAATGTATTTAGGATGAAACTTCTTGGGGCAAAAGTACATCCGGTAAAAAGTGGTAGTAGAACCCTTAAAGACGCTATGAATGAAGCGATTAGATATTGGGTTAGTAATGCAAGGGATACCTTTTATGTTATTGGAACGGTCGCCGGTCCTCATCCATATCCTGTGATTGTTAGAGATTTTCAAGCAATTATCGGGTATGAAGCAAAAGCACAGATACTTGCAAAAGAAAGTCGTCTTCCAGATTATGTAATAGCGTGTATTGGTGGTGGAAGTAATGCAATGGGGATTTTTTCACATTTTTTAGAAGAAGATGTGCAGTGTATAGGGGTTGAAGCCGGAGGGCTTGGAATTGAGAGTGGGAAACACGGAGCAAGCCTAAATGCTGGTAGTCCTGGGGTGCTTCATGGGCAGATGAGTTATCTTCTTCAAGATGAAGATGGTCAAATACTTGAAGCTCATTCTATTAGTGCAGGGCTTGATTATCCAGGTATTGGACCAGAACATGCATACCATTTTGAGAGTGGTAGAGTTAAATATGACTATATTACCGATAAAGAAGCGCTTGATGCGTTTGTTTGGCTTAGTAGAAGTGAGGGGATAATCCCAGCATTTGAGTCTTCACACGCAGTGGCTTATCTTAAAAAATTAGAAGATATTCAAGGAAAGCTTGTAATTGTGAATTTATCTGGTAGAGGTGATAAGGATATGATGCAGGCAAAAAATTTATTGGATTTTGAAGAATGAAAAAGTGGATAGTTTTAGCAGTTTTGTTTGGTGGTTTTTTGTATGGGTTTGATTTTGAGTCAGTAAAAGAGTTTTTTTCTGAAGAGCATTTGGTTGAGCTACTGAAAAAATATGGATATATAATACTCTTCTTTTGGTCTATTATGGAAGGAGAAACCGGTCTTATAATGGCCGGGATACTTTCACATACAGGTGATATGAATTTATGGCTTGC
>JAMOSZ010000068.1 GCA_027062625.1 Nautiliaceae bacterium | reverse complement strand
AATTAATGCCTTTATTGGACCAAGTCATGTAAGCGTGATAATAGGGGCAAAAGCTTATGAATTTCTAACTCGTGAATATAATACTCCTGTGGTAGTTGCCGGGTTTGAGCCTGTTGATGTGATGGAGTCTATTTATATGCTTTTAAAGCAAAAAAATGAAGGTAGATGCGAAGTAGAAAATCAATATAAAAGAGCAACAACTTGGGAAGGAAATGTGGTGGCTCAAAAACTTATAGAAAAATATATGGATGTAAGAGATACTTTTAGATGGAGAGGACTTGGGGATATTCCAAAATCTGCACTCAAACTAAAAGACGAATACTCAGAATTTGATGCAGAAAAAGTTTGGGCTGATATTTTGCCAAATGAACCAATTGACGACCATAAAATGTGTATCTGTGGAGATATTCTAAAAGGTCTAAAAACTCCAAAAGATTGTAAAGTTTTTGGCACGGCTTGTACTCCTGCTAGTCCTCTTGGTAGTTGCATGGTAAGTGATGAGGGGGCTTGTAATGCTTATTATAGGTATGATAGATGATATGGTATAATTAAATAAAAAGTAGAGAGGAAGAGGAAATGGATAAAATTATAGAAAGGTTAAAGTTAGCTAATGATGAGGAGTTGTTGGCTTTTTGTGAAGTTTTTGGAATAGATAAAAAATATAAAGATAATTTTGATTTACTTGCGAATGAATATAGATTAGCAGCTGGTCATAGTTTAATGAATTTATATAGAAGTTTTTCTGGAGAAAAATTGCCATATAAACAGATTTTGATAGATGTCGCAGATAAATTAAAGCCAGGTCTTGGTTGGACCTCTTTTACGTTAGATGATAATTCTACCGAAGAAGAAATAGAGGATGAAATAGAAAAATTTTTTTTAAAAATTGTAGAAGATAAGTGGAAAAGTTTATCGCAAAAAGAGAGAGAAAGATTTTTGCGTGAGTTACAAAATAAGGCTCCTAATGAAAATGAATTAGCAGTAAAAGAATTTGTCAAAATTGCAAGTAGTGGGGGATTAGCTGCAGCATTGGCTTCAAATACTTTAGCGGTAAGTTTATTTTATTCTGGATTTTTCCAAAGCATATGGGTTTCAATATTTGGTGTTTCTATACTTCATTTAATAATAAGTGGTGCTTTGATTTTTCTTCCAATTTCTGCTTTTTTATTAATGGGGCCTGCATATAGAAAAACTATTCCTGCAACATTTATTTTAATAAAAATCCGTAAGAGAATTGAAGCAGAAAAGTCATTAAAGGAGAGAAATGGAAAAAATTCTTTTTAAGGTTCCTGAAGAATTTATAGAAGACCTTATTTCAAAAAAAGTAATACGAGATGGTGCAATATTGAAAGATTCAAAAACAGGTAAGATTGTCGGTCATTTAAAAGAAGTAGGTAAATACAGTAATATTATAGAAAACTTTTTTAATCCTTTTGAATTAATTAATGATATAGTTACTAATATACAATTGCATGATATTAGAGAAACATTATCAACACTTAATTTAATTGCTTCTGTGGGAGCTTTTTCTTCAATAGTTACATTAGGTGTCAGTGTAGTAGGGTTTGGAGTTTTGATAAATAAATTAAATAGTTTAGAAAAAATTATAACTAATAAAGCTTTAGGAAATATTGTTAAAATTGATCAAAAGTTAGAATTTAAGTTTATAGCGGAGCTTAGTAAAGCAAATGAAATGATTGAGAAAGCATTAATAACGGAAAATAATGATAGAAGAAAATATTTATTAAATAAAGCTAATGATATTTTTATGGAATATAAAAATTATTATTTTAACCTTTTTATAGAGCACGGAGGATGGAAAAATACCGAATGCTCAATTGAAGAAATGGTTTATATATTTAATAAGTTTGTTAGTTGTATTGTAGGGGAATTGCATTCAGAATTTTTATTAAATGATAAAAAAAATTTTTATTTTACATTAGAAAAAAATTTAAGGTTTTTAAATAGAATAAGTGAATTTGATTCCAAGATAATATTTGATTTTCATTCAAAAACATATTTACCAAATCAGTATGAAGAGTTAATAAACAAAATAAATTCCACTTCTTATATGATTGAAGAAACTAATAAAAGAATAGAATCTTTTAAGTATGAAATGAAATATATAGAAAATAAAGGATTAGAACCTTTACAATATATAAATTATTTAAGAAAACTACCTGATAATATTATTTTAATAACAAATGAATAATAAAAAAAATGAAAATAATAAAAAATAGTGATGATATTTATGTTGAGTTTAAAGAGAAAAGTGTTGATAATTTAGTTGGGCTTTATGAATTTTTGGAAAATAGCTTTCATTAAAAAGTTGATATTTACTATCCTCATAAATTTAGTAATTAAAGAATATTAGAGAAAATTAAAAAAGAAGTCATTTATAGATAATAGTGAAATTTGCGATGAAAAACTTGATAAGTTAGAAGAGTAAATTACTAAGTTAGTGCTTTTATTCTAAAAGTAGCAAGAAGCTGCTATTTTTTTGAAGAGTTTTTAGCAGCCGCTCTTTGAGCCCTTGAAGCAAAGCTTCCTTTTAGAACGCTTCCTCCATTTGCTTTTGCAGTTGTACTTTGAATTCTTGAAGCTGCTTTTGGTGTCATAGGTGTTTTTGCCATTTTTCTCTCCTTTTTATTTTTTTTTGGCAAGGAAATTATAAAACAAAAAAAGGAAAAGTTTTGGACAGTTTTGTTTTTGTGTATAAAATTTTAAAAGAGTGTAATCATCCATATATAAAAAGTGCTATTTGGGAATATTTGTTAGAAAATGGTAAAGATTTCTTTTCAAGTGAAAAACAGATAAAAAGAAGTATTAATGATTTGAAAAATATGAAATTAACAAGAAGAATAAAGAGATTTCCTTTACACAAAAAATTTTTTGAAATTTTTGATTATCAACTATGGGATATTAGAAAAGCAAAAATTTTTGTAAAGATGGTTTTGTATTGTATAAAAAAAGACAATAATTTAATTGGAGACTTGATTCGAATTCAATATGAGTTTTATTATTTGTATTTGGATTTTTTGGAAAAAGAGTATTTAAATTCGAGTTTTTTTGAAAAAAGTTTAATAGGTGAAATTTTTTCAAAAGATGAATTTAGAGAGTTTTTTGTAGATATTTTAGAGCAAAAAGATACCTTTAAATATGAAAAAAAAATAGTTGAATATTTTTTTAAACAATTGGGAATTGATACTAATAAAAATGTTTTAATGCAAAACAATGTAACAGGTTTTAGATTTTTTACTGATACTGAACTTAAATATAATTGGGATGAAGAAAGTTTTAAGAATATTTTTAAAATCTCAAAGAAAGAATATAAAAATGTAAGGTCTGCTAAAAGGTTATTAACTAAGGAAAAATTTTATAAATTGGCTGGATTTGATAATGAAAAATATTTAGAATATAGCTTTATATATTGTTTGGAAAAATTAAGAAAAAAATATTTGATATAATAAACAAAAAGGCTTTTGATAGCTAAAAAAGTTGAATACACAAAAATTTCTGATAAAGAAACAATAATTCAAAAAAAATCTTTAGAATAAACTTTTTGAGTTATCTAAGAATTATTAGACTTGATAAAATTTTTAAAGTTTCAAAAGAAGAGCTTATTGTTTTTAGGAATAAATATTAATTCATATATTAGATTATGTTTGATTTAAAGGAGACTTTATGAAAATAACTTTATCATATGGTGGTGGGGGAGAAGAGACAAATAAATTAATTAATGAACTTTTTTATAAATATTTTGAAAATGATATTTTAGTTAGGGCAGAAGATGCGGCTGTGGTTGAAGGAAATGGAAAAATTGCTTTTACAACGGATTCTTTTACGGTAAGTCCTTTATTTTTTAACGGGGGGGATATTGGAAAGCTTAGTATTGCTGGGACTTGCAATGATATTGCTATGATGGGGGCTAAGCCTGAGTATTTAACGTGTGGGTTTATGATAGAAGAGGGGTTTGAATTTAATGAGCTTGAAAAAATAGTAAAGTCAATGGCTGATGAGCTAAAAAAAGTTGGGGCAAAAATTGTAGCAGGAGATACAAAGGTAGTGCCAAGTGGGAGTTTGGATAAGATTTTTATAAATACTTCTGGAATTGGAAAAGTTATAAAAGAAGGAATTTCAGCTCATAACTTAAAGCCTGGCGATAAAATAATAGTTAGTCGCGATATTGGAAGACATGGGGCTGTTGTAATGGCTCATAGATACGGGGTTGAGACGGATTTAAAGAGTGATTGTAAGGTATTGTGGGATGAGGTAAAAGCCCTTATTGATGAAGGGATTGATATAAAAGCTATGCGTGATGCAACAAGAGGTGGGGTAAGTGCCGTTTTGAATGAGTGGAGCAAGGCAAGTGGAGTTGGTATTTTGATAGAAGAAGAGAAAATTCCAATTAGCGATGAGGTAAGTGGGCTTTGTGAGATATTTGGGTTTGAGCCTATGGATTTAGCAAATGAAGGGACATTTTTAGTGGCAGTATCTCCTAATGATGCAAAAAAAGCAGAAGAAGTTTTAAAGCAATTTAACAATAAAGCTTCAATTATTGGTGAAGTGGCTGAGGGAGAGAGAGTTATTTTAGTTTCACCTTGGGGAACAAAAAGGGTAATTGAGTTTCCAAAAGGAGAGTTACTTCCAAGAATTTGCTAACTCCTGTTATAATTTCAGAGTGAATAACTATTTAGGAGTTAGCTTGAAGCAAGAAGAAATTATAAAGATGTTTGATAAAATCGCTCCAAAGTATGATTTGGTAAATAGGATTTTAAGCTTTGGTATTGATAAAAGATGGAGAGAGAGAGCAATTAGGGAAGTATTTGGGATTATTAATAAACAAAATATTAAAGTTTTGGATGTAGCGTGCGGGACTGGCGATATGATAGAGGTTTGGCAAAAGGAGGCTAAAAAAAGAGATATAAGCCTTCAAATATGCGGGCTTGATGGAAGTAAAGGGATGCTTGAAATAGCTAAAAAGAGATTTCCAGATATTAAGTTTTACAATGCCTTAGCTACCCAAATACCTTGTGAGAGTGAGAGTTTGGATGGGGTTAGTATTGCTTTTGGGATAAGAAATATTTTAGAAATTGAGGAAGCTATTAAAGAATTTAAAAGGGTTTTGGTAAGTGGAGGGGCTGTTTTGGTACTTGAATTTACAAAATCAAAAAATCCATCTATTTTAAGGAAAGGGGTTGACTTTTATTCCCATAAGGTTTTGCCAAAGATAGCCTCTTTTTTCAGTAACAAAGATGCGTATGAGTATCTTCCAGCTTCTATTGATAATTTTTATACAAAAGAGGAGCTTGCCTCTCTTTTTGAAAAGAGTGGATTTAAAATTAAAAAACTCGCTTCTTTTAACTTCTCCCAAGTAACCCTTTTGATTGCCAAGAAAATTTAATATAATTTTGTAAAAAAGGATTAATATGAAACTTGGTCTTCTTTTTCCAGGTCAAGGTAGCCAGTTTGTAGGAATGGGAAAAGATTTTTATGAAAATTCAGTTAAAGCCCGCGAGATGTTTGAAGAGGCAAGTGATGCAATAAAAGTTGATTTTAAAAAGCTTATGTTTGAAGAGAATGAGGATTTAAACAAAACCGAATTTACTCAACCTGCAATTTTACTCTATTCAGCTATAGCTTATGAACTTTTTAAAGACAATAAAGAGTTTGATTATAACTTCTCACTTGGACATTCTCTTGGTGAATTCTCAGCTCTTTATTCAGCTGGTGCGTTAGGGTTAGGGGATGCTATTAAGTTAGTTCATCAAAGAGGTAAGCTTATGAGTGAAGCGTTTAAGGATAAAGTTGGGTCTATGATGGTTGTGCTTGGGCTTGATGATGAAGTTGTGGAGGAAGTGTGTAAGAATAGTGGCTTAAAAGTTTGGCCTGCAAATTATAATAGCGATGGGCAAATTGTAATAGCCGGAATAAGAGAGGATTTGGAAAAACTTGAACCGCTTTTAAAAGAAAAAGGTGCAAAAAGAGTTATGCTTCTTAAAATGAATGTTGCAAGCCATTGCCCTTTGCTTGAAAGTGCCACTGAGCCTTTAAAGAATCTTTTAGAGGAGTATTTAAAGGATGAGTTTAAACCGGTTGTAAGCAATGTAACGGCAAAAAAATACTCTACAAAAAAAGAGGCTTTAAAACTTCTCCCAGTTCAGCTTACAAAGCCGGTTTTGTATAAACAAAGTGTCAAAAATTATGAAGATGAGGCGGATTTGTTTATTGAGTTTGGGGGAAAAGTTTTAATGGGGATTAACAGAAAAATTACTAAGAAAAAAACTATTCCAATAACTGATATGAAATCTTTACAAAAAGCGATTAGCTTATGAAAATAGCCCTTGCTCAAATTAGACCAAAACTAAGTCCTGATAATCTTGACAAACATATAGAGTTTATTGAAAAAACAAATGCCGATTTGGTTATTTTTCCAGAACTTAGTATGAATGGATATAAAGTAAAAGATGCACTGCTTGAAGATGCTTTTAGTGAAGATTTTTTTAAAAAGTTAAAGTTTGATAAAGATGTGGTGCTTGGAGCCGCTATAAAAGATAGCGGCAAAATTTTTAACTCCGCTTTATATTTAGGAAGCGTTTTTAAAAGGCATAATAAAGTGCATCTTCCAACTTATGGGGTTTTTGAAGAGGGGAGATTCTTTTTTAGAGGAAGCGGATTTGAGAGTTTTGATACTAAATTTGGTAAGACGGCTATATTTATTTGTGAGGATGTTTTTAGCGGAGATGCAATTGAGTTTGTTTCAAAAGAAAAACCCGATTTAATAATTGTTATTTCCGCATCTCCTGCAAGGGAATTTAAAGACGGTAAGCTTTTAATAGAAGAGCAGTGGGAGGCTGTTTTAAAAAATATAGCAATTTTAAGTGGCGGATATGTTGCTTTTTGCAATCGTGTTGGATTTGAAGATGGACTTGGCTTTTGGGGTAAAAGCAAGGTTATAAATCCAAAAGGCGAAATTGAAATTGAGGCTAAATATTTTGATGAGGATTTAGTTGAGTGTGAACTTAGCCATCATTTAACATTTACACAAAAATATTTTTTAAGGAAAGAATCGTGATAGGCATACTTTGTGCAATGAGAGAAGAACTTGAACCGGTTTTAGAAAAAGTGGAAGTAACTGAAATAATTGAATATGCAAGAAACAGATTTTATAAAGCTAAATTTCAAAATAAAAATCTGATTTTGGCTTATAGTAAAATAGGAAAAGTAAATTCGGCAACGACGGCAACTATTATGATAGAAAAATTCGGAGCAAAAAAGATACTTTTTAGCGGTGTTGCAGGAGCTATTGATAGCGATTTGAAAATAGGAGATTTAATAATTGCTACAAAAACTACTCAACACGATGTTGATTTAAGAGTTTTTGGATATGAGCCTGGATATATTCCAGAGAGTAGAGTTTTTTTTGATTGTGATAAGAAGTTAAATGACATTGCAAAAAAAGTAGCCAATAAAATGGGAATTAAGCTAAAAGAGGGGATAATTGCAAGTGGGGATCAATTTATTCATAGCAAAGAGAAAAAAGAGTGGATAAGAAAAACTTTTGGGGCAAGTGCTATTGATATGGAAGGTGGAGCGGTTGGATGTGTTACATGGATTTTTGATGTTCCTTTTTTTATGTTAAGAGCTATAAGTGATACGGCAGAAGAGGGAGCTGGGGTTGATTTTGATAAGTTTTTAGAAGAGAGTAGTGAAGTTAGTGCAAAATTTTTAATTCAAATGTTAAAGGAAATTAATGAATAAAGTAAAAATTGCAGGAGCTATGCTTGGGCTTGGAGTTATGGTATTTGCAACGCCGGTTGTATTTGATAAGTTGATGAATGCAAAGCTTGCTCAAATGATAAAAGAGCTTCAAAAAAAGGGTATTCAAATTGAGGAGATTAACAATAAATCAAGCTATTTAAAGACACATAAAGTCTTTAAGGTTGTAATTCCTGGAAGAGTTATTAATGTAGAGGGAGTGAAGGATTTAGTTTTAGAAGTTGGAACTAAGTTTAAGAATTTACCAGTTACTAAGGTTGATTTTAAGGGTAAAGTATTAAGAGTTGATTTTTATGATAAAGAGTTTACTCAAAAATTTAATCAAGCTATTAAGGATAAGATTAACTTTGTTGTAATCACGCCAGATTTTAAGGTTTATAGGTATAAAGTTTTAGATAATGATATTGTTTTTGAAAATACCGATTTTATTTACAAATCAATTAATGGAGTTTATTACTATCCCAAAAAAAATGATTTAAAAATAGGTTCTTTTTTGGTAAAAGGAACTGATGAGCCGGTTAGTTTTGAGTTTAAGAATAATCATATTGTTACTAAAAATGAGAAGTTTGAAAAAAGCTCAGATTATACTGGTAATTTGTTTTTTAGAGTTCAAAATGTAAGAGGAAGTATTTTAAATATTACAAATAGCACCCTTTTAACTTTTAGAGGTAAATATGCAACTTATTTTAATAATAGTGGGTTTAATGCTTTAAATATTCAAAATTTTGGAAAAATAGAAAACTTTAAAGCAAAATTTGAACTAAATCATCTTTTAAGCTCGGCAGTTTATAAATTTTTGAAAAATCCAAAAGATAAGAGTTATTTAAATGAGATTTTTAAAGAAGGTTTTAGCGGGAATGGGAGTGTTAGCATTAAAAAAGTAACTTTTAAAAATAATGACCTTGGATTTTTCAATTTTAACTCAAAATTAAGAGTGCTTCCAATTAAAGATACCAATATTAGTAGTAAAGTTTTAGAAAGTCATCTTATTGTAAATACTCAAATTAAAACAACTCCGGCATTTATGGGAGTTTTGAGTATGGTATTGCCACAATTAATTATTTTAGCTAAGCCAAGTAGTGATGGAAGTGTTAAGATTGAGATTAAATATGATAGAGGGAAAATTATCGTAAATGGCACACCAATTAATTAAAGAGATTTTTTTTAGTAAAAAAGTTACAAAGTTTGTTGGAAGAGCCCAAGGGCAATATGAGCTTATAAAGCCTGGTGATAGGGTATTTGTTGGGCTTAGTGGGGGAAAAGATAGTTTTGTTTTGCTTTCGGTTTTAAAAAGGATGCAGCTTATTGCTCCTTTTTCTTTTGAGCTTAAAGCCGTAACAATTGATGCTGGGGTTGGGATTGATTATTTGCCTTTAAAAAGATGGTGTGAGAGGTATGGGATTGATTATGAGATTTATTCAACTCCAATCCTTGAAATAATGAATGAAAAAAAACGCCCAGGAAGCAGTCCTTGTGGTTTTTGTGCGAGGATGAGGAGGGGGGCTTTGTATTCAAGGGCAAAAGAACTTGGATTTAATAAACTTGCCCTTGGGCATCACTTTGATGATGCGGTTGAGACTTTTTTTATGAGTATGTTTTATAACGGAATGATGAAAAGTATGCCGCCAATTTATACTGCTGAGAATGGAATAAAAGTAATTCGCCCTATGATAAAGGTGAGGGAGAAGTGGATTGAGTATATGGCTAATAATAATAATTTCCCTATAATTGATTCAAAGGCGAGTTGTTTGGCTTTAAAGGATAGTGAAGGGGTAAAGAGTCCTTATGCAAGAGCTAAGATAAAAAAATGGCTAAGAGAGTTAGAGGATGAGGAGCCAAAACTTTTTCAAAGGTTAGAGAGTGCTTTTGAGAATATTGAGTGTCATACCTTTTTGAAAAAGGAGTTTTTAAAGTGAGATTGGCTAAGTGGATATGATTTAGTTTGAAATCAAATTTTTAAGAGGAGAGAGATTGAGGGTGCTTGTTGGAATTAGCGGAGGGGTTGATAGTGCGGTTAGTGCTTATTTGTTAAAAGAGGCTGGGTATGAGGTTGTTGGACTTTATATGAAGATGCACAGCGGAGTAAATCATAAAGAAAATTTATTAAAAATTGAAAAACTCTCAAACCTTATAGGATTTGAATATTATGTTGAAGATGTTGAAGAGGAGTTTAAGAAAAAAGTGTATGATTATTTTGTAAAAAGTTATGAAGAAGGAGCTACTCCAAATCCCTGTGCGATGTGTAATATAGAGATTAAATTTGGGATTTTTATGCAGTTTTTGGAAAAATACAGTTGTCAAAAAGCGGCAACAGGGCATTATGTAAGATGTGATGGAGAATTTTTGTATGAAGCAAAGGATAAGGGCAAAGACCAGAGCTATTTTCTTTTTGGAGTAAAAAAGGAGGCTTTGCCAAGGCTAATTTTTCCGCTAGGGGATTATTTAAAAGAAGAAGTTAAAGAGATTGCAAAGAAAATTGGACTTTTTGAGTTTGCTACTCAAAAAGAGTCCCAAGATATTTGCTTTATTGATACAAGTTACATTGATGTTTTGAAAAACCACTTCAATCCAGAAATTCCTGGGCGTGTTGTGGATAAGAGAGGTAAAAAGATAGGCACTCATAAAGGGTATGCTTTTTATACAGTAGGTCAAAGGAAAGGTTTTAGGCTTTTTAAATCTCATAAACCTCAGTATGTTTTAGGAATTGATGCTAAAAAAAATATTCTTATTGTTGGAGATAAAGAGGATTTGGCTAAAAAGATAATATTTTTAAAAGGGGTTAATCTTTTTATTGATGAAAAAATCTTTCAAGCCGAATGCAAGGTAAGATATCGTGCTCCTAAAATTCCTGGAATTGTAAAAATGGAGAGTAAATCAAAAGCTGTTGTTAAATTAAAAAAAGGAGCTATTGGAGTTGCTAAGGGGCAAGCGTGTGTGTTTTATGAAGGAGAAAAACTTCTTGGTGGAGGATGGATAAGGGGTGCAAGATAAAAAAATTTGGTAACATTTCATCAAAACAAAGGAGAAAAAATGAAATATAAACTTTTTAGCGGCACAGCAAATCCAAAGGTAGCTGAGGATATTGCACACTATCTTGATAGACCGCTTAGTAAGATGACTGTTAATAGATTTAGCGATGGTGAGATTAATGTGCAAATTGGTGAGAGTGTAAGAGGGGTTGATTGTTTTATAATACAACCTACTTGTGCTCCAACAAACGATAATTTAATGGAGCTATTAATTATTACCGATGCTATGAGAAGGGCAAGTGCAAAAAGTATAACAGCGGTGGTGCCTTATTTTGGGTATGCAAGACAAGATAGAAAAGCAGCACCAAGAGTTCCAATTACTGCAAAACTTGTTGCAAATATGATGGAAAAAGCCGGGATTGATAGAGTTGTAACTATTGACCTTCACGCTGGACAAATTCAAGGATTTTTTGATATTCCGGTTGATAATTTGTATGGGAGTATTTTGTTTTTTGATTATTTTAAAGAGATTGGGCTTAAAAATCCAATTATAGCAAGCCCAGATATTGGAGGGGTTGCAAGAGCAAGATACTTTGCTAGCAAACTTGGGCTTGATATGGTGATTGTTGATAAAAGAAGAGAAAAAGCAAATGAGAGTGAGGTTATGAATATTATTGGAGATGTTAAGGGTAAAGATGTTATATTAATTGATGATATGGTAGATACGGCTGGGACTATGGTAAAAGCGGCTGCTGCGCTTAAAGAGAGGGGTGCAAATTCTGTTAGGGCGTTTGCAACTCACGGGGTATTAAGCGGACCAGCGATTGAGAGGATAAGAGATTCGGTTTTAGAAGAGCTTATTATTAGCGATACTATTCCTTTTAATAAAGACTGCAAAAAGATTAAAGTTTTAAAAACAGGAAAACTTTTTGCTGAGGTTATTAGAAGAATTGTTTATAATGAGAGTATTAATAAACTTTTTGATTAATGAAGACTATATTAAATAAATCAGCCGCGACCTTAGAGGTTAAAAAATCAAAATTTCACTCATTTTTGGTCCCTTTTTGCGAATTTGAAGAGAGTTTAAATGATTTGAAAAAAAGACATCCAAAGGCAAACCATTTTGTAACGGCGTTTAGATATTTAAATAATCAAAATCAAATCATAGAAGGTTCATCTGATGATGGTGAGCCAAGAGGAAGCAGCGCAAGACCGACTCTTAGAGTATTGCAAGGTAGAGATTTAATAAATGTTGGGATTATTACAATAAGATATTTTGGTGGGATTTTGCTTGGAATTGGAGGGCTTGTTAGGGCGTATAGCGAGGTTGCGAATTTGGCTATTAGTAAAGCTAAGATAGTAGAGTATGTAGATGTTTTTGAGTGGGAGTTTGAGGTTGGGTATGAGAAGGTAAGAGAAGTTGAGTATTTGATTAAAAAGTTTGATATTTTAGTAGTAGATAGAGGCTTTGGGAGTTTGGGGATAAGGTATGTGATAAGAGATAATAATGACAAAATCCAAAAAATTAAGGAGATTTTATGAAAAAATTGCTTGCATCTTTGATACTGCTTGGAAGTATGCTTTATGCGGTATCAACTGAGAATATTTTGGCGCTTAGTTGGGAGAATAGTTTTTGTAAGGTTCATCCAAATGATAAAGCATGTAGAAAGAGGAGAATGGGGGATTACTCTTTAACTCATTTTACACTCCATGGGCTTTGGCCAAAGAAAAAAAATTATTGTCATACAAATTATAAATTCCATTTACCACCTTTGCTTTGGAAAGTTTTAAAAAAGTATATGCCAGCGGCTCCTTATCTTGCAAAACATGAGTGGAGAAAGCATGGGACTTGTTTTGGGACTGATCCGGCTACTTACTTTTTAACTGCGATAAAACTTACTCAGCAGTTTAATGAGAGTCAGTTTTTGACATTTGTTAGGATGCATATGGGCGAGTATGTAACTCTTCAAAGGATTAGATTTGTGTTTGGCGGGGCTTTTGGGGATAAAAACAAAAGAAAATTTCAGCTTGTTTGTGAAAGAAAAGGTGGGCAAATTTATATTACAGAAATTAGACTTAATTTAAAAGGGGACCCAACTAAATATGGATTAACTGAGCTTTTGAATAATGCAAAACCGATGATTGGAGTTAAGCAATGCCAAGGAGGAGTTTTTGCAACTCCTTAAAAATTAATCTCCTTTGATTTGTTTGTATTCTTTTGTAAATCCTCACATTTCTTTTTTTTTAACAATTCTTCTAATTCTTCCTTTACTCTCTTTATAGAGACTATAACGCTACACTAAACTTACTAAAAGAGGGATTAAATTAAAACAATTAGGGTTGAAGCAACTCGAACTGGGATTTCCACAAAACAGGTTTTGTGGAGAGCAGTGATGTCTGTGAAGGTAGTTCTGGTGGGGTCAACTTCGGTGATAAATCAGGAAGCTCCGCGGTAGCTCACATATCCCATATAAAATAGCCCAGCAAGTATAGCTCCAAAAATTCCAGCTAAAATATCATCAAGCATAACTCCAAGCCCCCCTTTTACCTTCTCATCAACTCTTCCAATAATAGATGGTTTCCAAATATCCATTATTCTAAATGCGATAAATGCAAAAATCAGTTTTATTAAAGTATCCTCTTTTAAGTTTCCAAGTAATCCAATAGTTACTAAAACTCCTGCAATTTCATCAATTACAATTCTTTTATCATCGTGGATATTTGTTAAGGTTTCGTATTCGTCTGTTAGTTTGTAACCTACAATAAAAAATAAAGTGGCAAGTAACATTATTGTTAGGTTTGGATTTGGGAAAAAGAGGATTATTAAATAGGCAATTAAAACTCCAACTAAGCTTCCAAAAGTCCCCGGGGCTTTTGGGATTAAACCTGAAAAAAAACCTGTAATTATAAACCATTTAAATTTATTAAATTTTTCCATTCTCACTCCAAAGTAGATTTTTTTTGCGTAAAATATTTAAAATCTCTAAAATCTCTTCATCACTTAAATCGTGAAAGTCTTCATAAAAAGAAGCTACTGCAAAAGGTTTTTGTGAGCTTTCTATAAGGCAATAGACTTCATCAAAAAAATCTTCAAGCAACTTTTTCGTATCACTTGGGCAAACTGGTGCTATGGCTATGATTTTTTTTGGATGATATTGTTTTAGCATTTCATATGCCGCAATGGCACTATATCCGCTTGCAAATCCATCATCAACTACAACTGCTACTTTATCTTTTAACTCTTTATAAGGAGCACCCTTTCTATAAATGGCATCTCTTCTTTTTACTTCTTTTAATACTTCTTTTGCAATTTCATCCATTGGAATTTGAGAAAAGAGGTGCTCAAACCTTGGATTTAAAATAACTCTTCCATCAATTGTAATACTCCCAAATCCAGCTTCTTTGTTAAAAGGAATAGGAAGTTTTCTAACTACTACAATATCCATTGGGATGTTTTTGTTAATTGCTATTGCATATCCAACTGGTACTCCTCCTTTTGGAATTGCAAATATTACACTCTCTTTTGGTAAGTTTATAACTTCGCTTAATTTAATCCCAGCATCAAATCTATTTTTAAACATTATTTTCCTTTAAGTTAATGAGCTTGTTTGATATAACTTCATTAAAGCTATATAAAAATCTTCATCCGAGCTCTCTTCAATAAGCCCTTTGTTTGGGGAGATGTCATAATAGAGTTTTTGAAGGTTTTTAAATCTATTTGGGAAAAGATAGGCAAGGTATTTTGCGCTTATCTCTTTTCTCATAAGAATGGTAGGAGGTATAAGTCCAGTTTTTATAAGCTCAAAAATTGAGTCGCTATGATAGCTTATGTGATGATGGCTTCCGTGAGGGCAAGAGTTTACGCTTACTATTGTTTTACATTTTTCGCAATATACATATTCATTAATTGTCTCAACCTCAATTCCTAAGTCCATACTATCAAAAATACTCTTTAAATGGTTTGCTTCATAGTGAATTCCTAAACCTTTGTGAGTTTGACCGATTATAAATTTGTTGCATCCAAAATTTTTGGCAATCATAGCATCAAGTATTGCTTCATTTACTCCTGAGAAGATGTAAGTGTTAAGAAGAGGGACTATTAGGATTTTGTTTTTTGGAAAATAGTTATTAATTATCTCTTTTAGAGCTTCATATCTTAATTGGTATGGAATCTCTTCTTTTTGAATGTTTTTTATAAGGAAAATTATTAGCATATCATTTTTTTCAATTACTTGTCTCATAATTTTTTCGTGGACTCTGTGAATTGGTTTTGCGTGCATTGTCATTCCAACTACTGATTTTAATCCTTTAATTTTCTCTTTTACAAAGTCTACTCTTTTTTTAATCCCGGTATCTTCTACCCAGAAATTCCCAGCAATTGCATATTTTCCAAGTCTTTTTAGGGTTTTTGCTACTTGTGGATAGTTTTTTGCATCAGCGGTGCCATAAATTGTTTTTACTCTTTTTATTGGGTCAATTTCATAAATTTCTTCAACTTCAATCTCTCCAACTTTTACTCCTTCGCAAAAAAGCTCAATCTTTTTTGGATTATTTTTTAGCACCTCTTCATTTCTTCTTCCAGCTGGGGCTAAAATAAATGAAAAGGGGACTGGTTTGTTTTTATAAAGCTTTTTTTCATCGGCTATTTTTGCTTCTTTTTTATTCATAAGTTTATCAATTGGTTTTAAAAGTCCAGCTTGGACCATTGCTAAGGTGATATGGGCTTCTTGGTCTATGAAGATTTTATTTTTGTTTAAAAATTCCATACTTTTTCCTTTTCTCCCAAAGGCTTTTTCTACTTATTCCAAGTCTTTTACTAAGCTCTGTATCTGGAAGATTTTTTTGATGGGTTGTTATAATAAACTTAATATATTCTTCAATACTTAAAATTTCCTCTTCAAAAAAGAGTTTGCTATTTGCTTCAATCTCTATACAATTTGGCATTGATGAATTTTTAGGGAGCAGAATTATTGAATTATGATTTAAAATTTCTTTGGCAAAGTCTGAGTTTGGATCAATTTTGTCATAGTTTAAAAAAAGATAAATTATATTTTTGTTTAGCTTTTTTTTGAGATTTTTTTTGCTATTTAAGTCAATAATTTCGATTGGTTTTTGCTCTTTTTTGGATATTTCATAAATAAACTTCTCAACCGCTTTGGTGGGAGAGGATTTAATAAATAGTGGAAATTTATAATCTTTAAAGTCAATTTCAATATCTCTTAAAATAAACTCAATAAATTCATTTAATCTTTTTACTTGCTCTTTAAAAGTATAATACTCTTTTAAGTGTTTGATTTTTCTTATAAGCTCTTCAATAGTAAAAGGTTTTTGTAGATAGTCATCAGCTCCTTTGTTTAAGGGCTCTGTGACATTGCTATGGGTTACATAAGGCACAAGTAAGATAATTATTTTATCTTTTCTCTCTTGGATAAAGGCGTTTACGTTTCCTTTTAGAGTTGTGTTTATTATATAGACATCTGCTTCTTTATTTGCAGCTTCTGCGTATGAGCCATATATTTCGCAGGTTGCTTTTAGTTTTTCTGTTAGGTTATTTTGGATACTTTGGGCAAGGTATAGTTCATTTTCTACTATGATAATCTTCATACCAGTCCTTATAAGTTAGATTTGTTGTTGAAATTACCGCTACTCCTTCTCCTCTTCCGATAAATCCCATCTTTTCATTTGTTGTGGCTTTTATGTTTATAGGAGCTCCTAAAAGAGTTGAGAGGTTTTGTTGAATTTTTGTTTTGTAGTTGCTTAATTTTGGTTTTTGGGCGATTATGGTGATATCGGCGTTTATTATCTCATATCCTGTATAAGTTAAGGTATTCAAAATCTCTTTTAAAAGAAGTGTGCTTGATATATTTTTGTATGTACTCTCACTATCTGGGAAAAACTCCCCAATATCCCCAAATCCAGCTGCTCCTAAAAGGGCATCAATTAAGCTATGAATTACCACATCCCCATCGCTATGGGCTTTAAATCCATAATCAACATCAATTTCAACCCCTCCAAGCACCATTTTTTTGCTTTTTTCAAAAGCGTGAGTATCATATCCGTTGCCTGTTAGAGTAATTTTTAAGGGAGGTTTTAAGCAAGGGAGGTTTAAATCTTTAAAATAGGTTATCTTTTTAGCCTCTTCGCTTCCTTGAATGTAAGCTATTTTTCCTCCTATTGCTTCAATTGCTCCTCTTTCATCTGTGAAAAGTTTATCTGTATTTAGTGCTTTTTTTAAAGTTGAAGTTTTGCTAAGTTGAGGAGTTTGAATTAGTTTTGCTTTTTCTCTGTTTAGAGTTTTGTTTTCATAAACAATTGTATCAACCGGTTTTATGTAAGGAACTATGCAGTCATTCTCTTTTATGGAGTTTATAAGTTTTAAAATAATTTCATCTCTAACACAAGGTCTTGCCACATCCGTTACCATTACATACTCTGTATTTACATATTCAAGTGCGTTTTTTAAACTAAGTTGTCTCTCTTTATCCCCTTTTATTATTTGGTATTTAGAGATTTTTTCATATAATTTTACATCTTTTTCATTTGCGGTTATGATTGTTTTTTTAAAATTATAAACTTTGTTAAATTTATCGGCAACAAATTGCCAAAGGGGTTTATTTTTTATTCTTATCCATTGTTTTTTTACTGGATAATTAAACCGAATGGAATTACCAGCACTCAAAACAATTAAGGTAACATCCAATTAAAATCCTTTAAAAAATTGTTACGAAATTATACATAAAAAAGATTTAAAAAGGAAAAAAATGAAACATATTTTTAGAGAATATGATATAAGGGGTATTTTTAATAAAGATTTAAAAGAGGATATTGTAAAAAAGATTGGTTACTTTCTTGGTAAAAAGATTGATGGTGAGTATGTTTTTGTAAGTTATGATGCAAGAGTCCACTCTCCTTTACTTCACAACTGGCTTGTAAGCGGGCTTAATGAGGCTGGTAAAAGAGTAATAAGTGGTGGGCTTTTGCCAACTGGGGCTAATTATTTTGCAAATTTTAGGAAGCTTTGTTTAAAGGGGGTTGGCTTAGTTGAGATTGGAGGGAGTATTCAAATTACCGGCTCTCACAATCCGCCTGAATATAACGGATTTAAAATTACAATCAACAAAGCCCCGTTTTACGGAAAAGATATTTATGCGCTTGGAGATGAGGTTTTAAGTAGCGATATTGAGATTGAAGATAATGAAGAAGTGATTGAATATGATTTAAAGAGTGATTATGTGGATTATATCTCAAATCAGTTTTCCCATTTAAGGGGGCTTGATTTAAACGGAGTGTTTGATTGTGGAAATGGGGCAAGTGGAGTTGTTTTAAGAGATATTCTTGAAAAAATAGGTATAAAAAATTATGAGATTTTGTTTGAGAAGCCAGATGGTACTTTTCCAAACCACCACCCAGACCCAACGGAAGAAGAAAATCTTGCGTGGGTAAAAGATGCCATTAAAAATGGGAGAGATTATGGGTTTGCGTTTGATGGAGATGGAGATAGGATTGCTTTTTTGGATAGGTGGTATAACTATAAAGGGGATATACTTGCTTATTTTTTTGCAAAAAATATGGATAATCCGTGTGTGATAAGTGAAGTGAAGGCAAGTCAAGTGATGTATGATGAGGTTAATAAATTTGGGCGTGCGATAATGTATAAAACGGGGCATAGCAATTTAAAAACACTGCTTAAAAAGAAAAATTGCGATTTAGCCGCTGAGGTTAGCGGACATATCTTTTTTAATGACAGATATTTTGGGATTGATGATGCGATTTATGTTGCGTTTAGGATAATGGAGCTTATTAAGAGTGGATTTGATTTTAAAAAAGAGTTTGAAAAGCTTCCAAAAGTTTATAATACCGATGAGATTAAGATAAAGACAACAGAAGAGAAGAAGTTTGAGATTATTGAGAATTTAAAGAAGTATTTAAATAGTAATAAAAAAGAGCTTGGAATTAAAAAGATAGTGGATGTGGATGGAGTTAGGGTTATATTTGACAAAGGTTGGGGGCTTGTTAGGGCAAGTAACACAACTCCTGTGTTAGTAACACGGTTTGAAGCAAAAGATAAAGAAGAGTTAAGAAGAATTCAAGATAAGTTAATGAAAAGTTTAGAGCAGTTTTTGTAAGAGTGCTTTAAAATTTTGGGATTATAAAAATTGATTGACTTTTACTCAAATATATTATATAATTGCATATAGGCTATTTTATGTTGGATTTAAGGAGGGGAAATGAGTAAAAGTTTATATGAAGTTTTGGGAGTTAGTGAGAATGCTACCCAAGATGAGATTAAAAAAGCTTATAGAAAGTTAGCAAGAAAATATCATCCTGATATTTGTAAAAAACCAGAGTGCGAAGAAAAATTTAAAGAAATTAATACAGCTTATGAGATTTTAGGAGACCCAGAGAAGAGAAAGCAATATGACCAGATGGGTGATGCTATGTTTAATGGTCAAAACTTCCAAGATTTCTATCGTCAACATAAAGATATAGATTTAGAAGAGATTTTAAATTCAATTTTTGGCGGTGGATTTTCAAGAGGATTTGGCGGAGGTTTTGGCGGATTTGATTTTGGATTTGGAGGGTTTGAGCCAGATTTAGATGTGCATGCAAGAATTCAAATTCCATTTGATATAGCAGTAAAAGGAGGGGTATTTCCTATAAATTATAACGGAGAAGAGTTAAAACTTAGAATCCCACCTGGTATTCAAACTGGACAAAAATTAAGAGTAAGAGGTAAAGGAAAAGTTTTTCAAGGTAGAAGAGGTGATTTGATTTTAGAAATTGAAGTAATGCCAAGTAGTGAGTGGGAGAGAAAAGGGAATGACCTTTATAAAAAAGTTGATGTGCCTTTGAAGACTATGATTTTTGGTGGTAAAATAGGGGTTGATACATTCAAAGGGCATATTAATGTAAAAGTGCCAAAAAATTCTAAGTGTTGTCAGAAGTTAAGAGTAAGAGGGTATGGAGTAAATGGAGGAGATTTATATTTAGAGCTTCGTCCAATTATTCCAAAAGTAGAAGAGCTTGATAGTGAGCTTGCAAAAATGATGGAGGAGAAGCTTCCATCTTAATTTAATAGAAAGGAGTGGCTATGTATGGATATGATGAACCGGTTTATTTGATAAGCGTTGTTAGCAAAATATTAAATATTCATCCTCAAACTCTAAGACAATATGAAAGAGAGGGGCTTATTAAGCCAAGTAGAACTGAGGGGAGGATGAGGCTTTATTCTCAAAGAGATATTGATAGATTAAAGCTTATACTCTCACTTGTAAGAGACCTTGGAGTTAACTTAGCAGGAGTTGAGATTATATTGCAATTAAAAGAGGAGATTGAGAGACTTCAAAAAGAGATAGAAACTCTAAGAAGACAACAAGGTCAAATTCCAAGAAATAGAAGCGTGGTAATTAGAAAAGAGAATTACCAGCTTATTTTAGTGCCAGAAAAAGAGGAGAAGTAGCCTCTTTGGCTTTTTTATAAAATATTAAATGGTAAGGTTATAATTCTTTTAATTATATTTGATGGAGTTATAGCTGGTAATTTTTGTTTGATTTTTGGATTATCAAGTGAACCAGTTACTTTTATGCCAACATATAAATTTCCATCTTTTCCAAATAGAATATAACTTAATCCTTTTCCTAAAATCGGAATTTTTTTGAGTTTTATCTTCATAATTGCTACTATGTCTAAATTCATTTTTTTAGTATTAAAATTAATTGCTCCTTTGCCAATAAATCCTAAATTGTTTCCTTCAATATTTAGTGTTAAAATTCTAAGAATGTTAGATGAAAAAACATAAGAGATATAACCTTTTTTGATTTTATATCCTTTGGCTGAAAAACCTGGGGCTTGAAGAGATAGTAAAGATGGGATTGTATTGATAAAGGCGATTATGTTATTTAGTAGTTTTAACTCTTTTACAATTCCTTTTTTAATTGTTACATCGCCAGATATTGTATCTTTATATTTTGCTATATTGAAGTTTATTTCTATTTTTTTAAATTTATTAAAAAAGTCAAGTAAAGGGGTTAGCTCTTTTTTTGTGTAGTTGTATCCTTTTAGTATGAGTGTGCCATCTTTTAGAGTCTCTCCTTTTAAGATAGCGTTATTATGTTTTGAGTAGATTTTTAACTTATTTGTATAGCTTATTTTTGCATAAGTTGATAGGAATTTGTGATTTTGATAGATAAAGTTTGTATTGTGGGCTGTTATAAATACTGCCGTGTTTGAAGATGAATTTGATTTTGGGATAAGGTTATTGATTGTGTTGTAGATATAAATTAGAGCTGATGCGTTTATGTCTAAATTATTAAGAGTTGTTTTTATTGAGTTGTTTGTGATTAAGGTATTTGAAAAGTCATTTTTTATAGAGATTAGTTGTTTTGGGATATACTCTATTGAAATTGGGATTTTAAATGGATTTTTGTGATTTAAGATAAGAGGTTTTGTTAGGTAGATTATTCCGTTAATTATCATTGGGATATTAAAGTTTACAAATACTTCTCCTCCTTTGATAAGTGAAGAAATTGGAGTAAATTGAATAATTTTACTTAAATTTTTAAAGATTAGCATTTTTGTTTTTAAATTAAGGGCAATTTTTGTATTTTTTAAGATTATCTCTTCATTTTTTAAATTAAGAGCAATTTTTTCTTTGTAGTTTTTCATTTTAAAAAATTTTAAAATGTTAAAATTTTTGATGATAGCATCTATTGAAATTGATTTTTTAATGTTTCCTTTTAGTTTTAAGTTGGCTAAAATTTTAAAAGTTTCAGTTGGAAGATATAAAGATTTTATTGAACTATTTAAATTAAAGTTTTTAAGATTTGCTTTTAATTTTCTATAAAAGAAGTGGTAATCGCTTATTAAGAATTCTCCATTATAAGAAGTTGCGTTTAATTCCCAATAAGGTATGTCTTTGTAATATAAGGAGATATAGTTTTTACCTTTTAGTTGATAAATATCTCCTAATTGATATCCAAATTTAGAGAGGATTTTTTTAAATGATGAATCTATTTTTATGTTATTGGATTTTGTTTGGATTGAAAAGTGGTTTTTTAGATTAAAGTAAATAGGAGAGAATTTGAATCTTTTGATGTATGCTTTTGTAATGATTCCTTGTTTAGTGTTTAGATTTAATACAAAGTTATATGCTTTAAATGGGATTTTTTTGTAATTCCCATTTAGTTTAGGGATTTCTATGTAATGGTTATATAAGTAAAAGATTTTTGCGTATATTTTTAATAGTGTTTTTTTAAGAATGTTGTTTTTTGTTTGGATATTAAAGTAGTCTTTAAATTTGAAGATATAAACTTTATTTGACGTTATTTTTAGGTCATTTTGAAGTATAATTATTTTTGAAGAGGTGAAGTTGAAGTTATTTTGGTTTTCGTAAATTAAGGAATTTTTATAGGCTTTAATTGTGTAATTTTCATATTTTAAGGATGCAAAATCATTTTTTGATACTATTAGCATAAATGGATTAAAAAACAAAGTCCCTTTTGGATTTTTTAAATATAGTTTTTTTATCTCTTTTGTAATGGATGGAATGTATAAAGATAAGAAGCTAAATTTGATACTTTTTGGAGTTAGTTTATAGATTGTGGCTTCTTTTAAGTAGATGTTTAAATTATTTACTTTTGTATAAGCTTTTTTAGCAGTTGCGAAAATTTTATAATAATTTGTTGTTAGGTTATAGGTTCCTTTTGAGTTAAAGTTAGATACTTTTACAAAATAAGAGTTTATAGTGTGTTTGAAGTTTTGAATTGAGAAGTGGTAGTTAATTAAGTTGTTTATGATTTTTAAGGTAAGCGTTGCGTTTGAGTTGTTTAGTTTGAAAGTTGAAGAGAAGTCAATTTTTTGAGGTGAGAATTTAATATATCCATTTAAATTGGTAATTTTATAATCTTGATATTTTATGTAAATATCTTTTAAGATGGATTTTGTTTTTTCAAGTTTAAAGTTTCCTTTGATGGAAATTAAATTTGAGTTTATTGTAATTGTATTATTTTTATATTCGATAAGTGGGATTTTAATATTTTTATAAGTTATGTTTTTTAGAGTTAGTTTCTCAAATTCTTGGGCGATTTTTGAGAAAAGTAATAATTTTTTGTGAATTGTAAAGACATCTTTTGATACTTCTTGTTGAGGTATTATTTTTATATAATTTGCTTTTAAAATAATCTTATTGTGGATTTTTAAAAAAAGATGCTTAATTTCAATATTATTAATTCTCAAATTATAAAGGTGAATGCCCTTGAAAAGACTTATAAAAAATATAAACATAAAAAAGATATTTACAAAAACAATGGAAGGTATTATCATACTTCTTGTCTTCATAATTGTTATCCTTTATTATTTATCAAGACCTGTTTATAGTAATAGAGTTGTTTATATTCCAAAGGGTAATACAAATTATACAATAAAATATCTTAATAAAAGAGACTTTGATATTTATAAAATCGATAAAGTTATTATTGATTATTTTGGTTATCCCCAAGCTGGATGGGTTGATTTAAAAGCTACTAAAATGAGTAAGCTTGATTTTTTATATAAGATTACTCATTCAAAAGCGGCTCTTGCAAAAGTTATTATAATTCCAGGAGAGACGAACTATTTTATTTTTAAACAGATTGGGAAAAAGTTAAAAATTAAAAATTTTAAATGCGATATTGATGAAGGCTTTTTAAAACCCGATACCTATTATCTTCCAATTGGGATGAAGCCAAGTAGGGTTTGTGAGTATCTTTATAATATTGCGTTAAAGTGGCATAAGGATTTAAGTTATAAGTTTACTGGAATTTGGAACTATAAGGTTTACAAAACAAAACTTATAATTGCTTCAATAATTCAAAAAGAAGCCGCTTCTAGTCAAGAGATGCCTTTGATTTCGGCTGTAATTTATAATAGATTAAAAACGCATATGAAACTCCAAATGGATGGGACTTTAAATTATGGAAAATATTCTCATACAAAAGTTACTCCTTATATGTTAAGGAATAATAATAGCTTTTATAACACTTATAAACACTATGGACTTCCAAAAGAGCCAGTTTGTGTTGTTAGTAAATTTGCAATTAAAGCTGCATTTTTTCCAGCAAAAGTTAATTATTTGTATTTTGTAAAATGTGGAAAGCATCATATTTTTGCTACTACTTATAAAGAACATCTTAAAAATATAAGAAAGTGCAAGATTAAATGATTTACATTTTGTAACATTGTTTTTTTTATTTTTTTTGAATTTGTTACTTTTTGTATAAAAAAAGGTAAAATTAAAAAAAACAAAAAAGGAGATTATATGGCAAAGCCAACAATCGTATGGACAAAAATTGATGAAGCACCATATCTTGCAACATTTAGCCTACTTCCAATTATGGAAGCATTTACAAAAGATGCTGATATTAATTGGGAACTTAGAGATATTTCACTTGCAGGAAGAGTAATTGCTGAATTTTCTGATATGTTGCCAGAAAACCTAAGACAACCAGATGAGCTTGCTTATCTTGGTGAGCTTGTAAATAAGCCAGAAGCAAATATTATCAAACTTCCAAATATTTCAGCTTCAATCCCACAGCTAAAAGCGGCTATTAAAGAGCTTCAAGAGCAAGGTTATCCACTTCCAGATTTTCCAGAAGAGCCTCAAAATGCGGAAGAAGAGAAAATTAGATTAAAATATATGAAATGCGTTGGAAGTAATGTAAACCCAGTGCTTAGACAAGGAAACTCAGATAGAAGACTTGCAGAGCCTGTAAAAGAGTATGCAAAAATGCATCCACATCCAATGAAACCAGTTGAGCCAACAAGTAAATCTTATGTAGCTCATATGAATAAAAATGACTTCTATCAAAACGAACAAAGCTTTATTGCTCCTAAAAAAATGAGAGTTGCAATTGAGTTTGAAGGTAAAGATGGAACTAAAAAAGTGTTTAAAGAAGTTGAACTTGATAAAGGTGAAGTATTCTCAGCAACTTTTCTAAATAGAAAAACCCTAAGAGATTTTTATGAAAAAACAATTGAAGATGCAAAAGATAAAGATATTTTGTTTAGCTTGCACTTAAAAGCTACAATGATGAAAGTTAGTGATCCTGTAATGTTTGGAGATGCTATTAGAGTTTATTATAAAGAGCTATTTGATAAATTTGGAAAAGAGCTTGCAGAGATTGGATTTAATCCAAATAACGGACTAAGTGATTTAGAAGCAAAACTTTCAAAACTTCCAGAAGATAAACAAGAAGCAATTAAAAAAACAATTGAAGAAATTTATGCAAAAAGACCAAGACTTTATATGGTAGATAGCGACAAAGGTATTACAAACCTTCACAGACCAAACGATGTAATTGTCGATGCTTCAATTCCTGCTACAATTAAAAACGGGCTAAAAGGTTGGGGACCACAAGGTGAGGTTGAAGACTTGGTAATTACTGTGCCTGATAGAACTTATGCAAGAATGTATAAAGAAATTGTTGCAGATATCGTTAAAAATGGACAATTTGACCCAACAAAAGTTGGAACTGTGCAAAATGTTGGACTTATGGCTAAAAAAGCAGAAGAGTATGGAAGTCACGATAAAACATTCTTCCCACCAGAAGATGGAGTTATTAGAGTAGTAAATACTGAAAATAATGAAGTGTTAATGGAGTTTGAAACTGATAAAGGCGATATCTGGAGAGCATATACTGCAAAAGAAGAAGCTATTACAGACTGGATTAAGCTTGCGGTAAACAGAGCAAAAGAGAGCGGATTGCCGATTGTATTCTGGCTTGATAGCAACAGAGCTCACGATGCTAATTTGATTAAATATGTTGTAAGAGAGCTTGGAAAATATGATTTAAGTGATGTTGAATATCATATTATGGCGCCTGAAAAAGCTATGAGATATACACTTAGAAGATTTAGAAAAGGACTTGGAACTATTAGCGTAACTGGAAACGTATTAAGAGACTATTTAACTGACCTATTCCCAATTATTGAGGTTGGAACAAGTGCAAGAACACTTTCAATTGTGCCACTACTTGCAGGTGGAGGACTTTATGAAACTGGTGCTGGTGGAAGTGCACCAAAACATGTTGAGCAGTTTATTAAAGAAGGTCATTTGAGATGGGATAGTTTAGGTGAGTTTTTAGCAACTGTTGAATCACTTAAACTTGCAAGAAAGCAAGGTGGTAATGAAAAAACAGAAATCATTGCAGAGGCTTTAAATAGAGCAGTTGGAAAATATCTTGCAAATGACAAAACTCCAAAAAGAAAAGTTGGTCAACTTGATAATAGAGGAAGTCATTACTATTTAGCAAGATATTGGGCAGAGGAGCTTGCAAATTGTGGCGATAGTGAACTTGAAATTAAGTTCAAACCAATTGCAAAAGAGCTTAAAGAAAATGAAGAAAAAATTCTTAGCGAAATTGCGGCAGTAGAGGGTAAACCTTGTGATATTGGTGGATATTATCATCCAGATGAAGAAAAAGTAGCAAGATGTATGAGACCAAGTGCTACATTTAATAAAATTATAGATGCTTTAAGATAATCCCTTTTGGGATTTTCCTTAAAATTAAAGGAGAGAGATGTCAAATAAAGTATCAATTATTGGTGCTGGGAATGTTGGAAGTATTGTTGCATATTCTCTTGCAATGCAAGGGCTTGCTCATGAAATAGTTTTGGTTGATAGAGATACCAACAGAGCAAAAGGAAAAGCTCTTGATATGAGCCATGCCGCAAGTGCCGTGAGAAGCCATTCCATTGTAAGAGCAGCCGAGAGTTACGAAGATGTAAGAGATAGTAAGGTTGTTGTAATTACCGCAGGTTTTCCAAGAAAACCCGGAA
>JAMOSZ010000067.1 GCA_027062625.1 Nautiliaceae bacterium | reverse complement strand
TTTTAAGGGTCTTAAAGCCAACAGGCAATATATTTGCTTTTTGCTCTTATAATTTAATTGGCAGATGGCATGAAATTTTTGATCCACTTTTTGATACTTTTCAGTTTTTTGTATGGCATAAAACTAACCCAGTGCCAAAATTTAGAAAAGCGGGGTTTTTAAATAGTTGTGAGTTAATTGTTTGTATGTGGAATAAGGGGCATACTTGGAATTTTCTTTCTCAAAAAGAGATGCATAATTTTTTTGAGAGTCCTATCTGTATGGGAAAAGAGAGGGTAAAAAATCCAAAACATCCAACTCAAAAGCCAGTTAAACTTTTAAAGCATATTATAAAAATAGCGAGTAATGAAGGAGATGTTGTTTTTGACCCTTTTATGGGAGTTGGCTCAACTGGGGTAGCTGCACTTGAGATGGGTAGAAAATTTATTGGGATTGAAATTGATGAAAGTTATTTTAAAGCCGCAAAAAAAAGAATTGAAAGTGTAAGTGAATTATTGATTAAGGATTAAAAATGCAAAAACTTGATTTGAGTGAAGAGAATATCAAAAAACTTCATACTAAATGCAAAGCTCAGGATAAAGATTTGTATATGTTTTTAAAAGAGGAGATGCCAGATATTTCAACAGAAGATAGACTAAAATATTTAGCAAGTGTATTAAATGATTTTTTAGAAGAGTATGAATGGGATGAGAATGCTAAAAGACATAAAGATGATGGATATTCAATTGTAAAGTTTTGGCCTAAAAAGGAGACGACTTAGTTGTCGTAAGCTCCTTTTTTAGCCATAATTCCAAGCATAACTAAAACAATACCATCCATAATAAAGCTAACTCCAACAATAACTCCAACTACAAATGGTGCAGAGAATGGCCAACCTATAAGCATTACAATACCTAAAATAAAGCTTAAAATACCATTTAACAAAGATATCCACCAACCTTTTAAAGGTTTTAAATCAAGTGCCATTTGAAAAGATGCGAATGCATCCACAAAGAAGTATGCCGCAAACAAAATCGCAACCGCTGCAATACCGCTTCCAGGCCAAAGGATAAGTAACACACCAGTGATAATAAGCATCAATACTTTAAACCAAGCACCTAAACTTTTTTGATGAGCTTTAAATGTAATTACCGCTTGGGTAATTCCACTTACAATAAAAAGTGCACCTAAAAACAATACAAACGCTAAACTACCCGCTACTGGATTTGTAATTGCTAAAATTCCAGCAATTGTCATAATAATACCAGTTACGATTGAAAGAGTGCTAAACTCTTTTAGTTTTTCTTTGTTGATGTTACTTGTGATAAACATCCTGCCCTCCTTGAATAAATTGCTTAAATGAATTATAACTCATTTTAAAATTAAAAGTCAAGTAAATTGAGTCAAAAAGACTAAAAAAACCAGAAAAAGGAGGTTAAATTTTATCTATTGGAAGCCCCTCAGTTGGTAACTCTTCTATAAACCAAGGTAACCCGTGTTTGTTTAGTGCATACATAAATGGACGGGCAGGAAATTCTTCCATATTTTTTACTCCCTCACTAAACCACGTTTTTGTAGCTATCATTTTAGCTCCTATCATTGCAGGGACTCCTGTTGTATAGCTAACACACTGAGCGCCAACTTCTCTATATGCGCATTGATGGTCGCAGATATTGTAGATATAGTATCTTTTTTTCTTTCCATCTTTATATCCAGTTACCACTACTCCTATATGGGTTTGTCCTTTTGTTCTAGGTCCAAGGCTTGCTGGGTCTGGAAGTACTTTTTTTAAAAATTCCATTGGAGATATTTCGCAGTTTTTACAAATTTTTATAGGTTCAATTGAAGTCATTCCAACATTTTGAAGTGCTCTAAGATGCCAAAGGTATTTATCACTAAACGTCATAAAAAATCTAGCTCTCTTAATTGATGGAAAATTTTTTGTAAGGCTTTCAAGTTCTTCGTGATATAAAAGATAGCTTGGATATTTTCCTACTTTTGGATATTCCCAATCAAATTTAACATTCATTGGCTCAATCTCTTTCCATTCTCCGTTTTCGTAGTATTTTCCTTTTTGAGTTATTTCACGGATGTTGATTTCTGGGTTAAAGTTTGTAGCAAACGGATATCCATGGTCTCCTGCGTTACAATCTAAAATATCTAAATATTCAATCTCATCAAGTAGCTCTTGTGCGGCAAATGCTGTAAATACATTAGTAACCCCCGGGTCAAATCCACTACCAAGTAGTGCCATAAGTCCTCTTTTTTTAAACTCCTCATCTTTTGCCCACTGTTCTTTATACTCAAATTTAGCTTCATCTGGATGTTCATAGTTTGCAGTATCTACATAGTGAGCTCCGGCTTTTAAACACGCATCCATGATAGCAAGGTCTTGATAAGGAAGTGCAACGTTTAGCACGATATCAGAGTTTGTATTTTCAATTAATTTAGCTGTTGCATCTACATCCATAGCGTCAATTTGAGCCGTTTTTACTTCAACTCCAAGTCTTTCTTTTATATCTTTTGCGATAGCATCACATTTTTCTTTTGTTCTGCTTGCTAATACTATATTTTTAAAAATATGGTCATTCATTGCAGCTTTAAAAGTAGCAACTCTTCCAACTCCACCAGCTCCTATTATTAATAAATTACTCATTTTTGCTCCTTACATTTTAAATTTAGTTCTTTGCAAACTTTTTGGATATATTTTTGTGGTAAAGTGATTAACTTTTTTTGAATATCATTTTTGTCTATGGTAAAAATATAGTTAGTTTTTATTATGCTATCTACAATTAATCCAATCTCTTTTGGAATAAAAATTCCTTTCATTTGAGTATTGCTTGTAATTCCCAAGATTACAACATTTGAATACTCTTCAAACCATACAAAAGCTGGTCTTAATTTATACTCTTTTTGATTTGTAAATGGAACTTTTACTAAAACGATATCTCCTAAATTATAGCTCATAGTTATCCCATATACTATCTTTTTCCCATAACTCTCTCATTTTTTTTGTTTGAAGCTCTTTTAGCTCTTTTTTTTCTTTGATCTCTTCTAATATTTCTTCTAAAAATTCATCAAGTGTTTTATTTTTAGGTTTTAGAGTTTCAATTAGGGCGAGTGTTTTTTCACTGATTGGAAGATAAGTCATCAATTCTCCTTTGTCCTTCTTTATCCCAAAAAAATACTATCCACTCATTTGTTTTGTGTAGTTTTATATCAGGGATTAGTTTAGAGTTTTCTTTAAAAAATAGAGTTAGGGTTTTAAACTCTATTTTTGGATAAGTTTTTTTAAGAATTTCTAAAACCTTTTTTAAAGTCTCTCCACTATCACTTATATCATCAATAATTAATACTTTTTTTTGCCCGTTTAGATTTGGGATGTTAGAGATTTTTGGAGAAGAGAGTTTTTTTTCATTTTTATAAGAGATTGAATTTATCATATAAACTTCTCTTATATCCATTCTCTCAGCCAAAAAATGGGCAATGCTCATTCCCCCTCTTGCAATAGCGATAAAAGAAGAGGGGTTAAACTCTTTTATCTTCTCTTCTAAAATATCCAAATCTTTTAAAAATTCATTGTATGAATAAAACCTTTTATTCAATTTCAATTACCTTAATTGGAAGTCCTTGTTTTTCCATCTCTTCAAAGAAAGGTTTAGCATCAAATTCTTCTACGTTTCTAACACCCTCAGCCCACCAAGTTTTGTTTGCCATAAGCTTACATCCTATAATTGCAGGGACTCCCGTTGTATAACTAACACAATGAGCCCCGGTTTCTTCTATTGCTTTTTTGTGGTTACATATATTATAGATGTAGTAAGTTTTTGTTTTGCCGTCTTTTTTCCCTTTTGCGATAACTCCTATGTTTGTTTTACCTTTATAGTTTTTAACCAAATCTTGTGGGTCTGGTAGAACTTTTGCCAAGAATTGAAGAGGGCTTATTTTACAACCTTCACAGATTTCAATAGGCTCAATACTAAACATTCCTACATTTTTTAAAGCGTTAAAGTGGTAGAGGTATTGGTCGCTAAAACACATATAAAATTTAGCTGACTTTAAATTAGGGAAGAATTTAACAATACTTTCAAGCTCTTCGTGCCAAATTAAAATACTTGTAGCCTCTCCGCATTCTGGATAAGAGTGTTTTACTTGCACTTCAAAAGGTTTAGTTGTCTTCCACTCTCCATTTTCCCAGTATTTACCCGGAAGATTAAGCTCTCTTAGGTTGATTTCTGGGTCAAAGTTTGTAGCAAAAGCGCGTCCGTGCTCTCCAAAGTTACAATCATAAATTTCAACTTCTTCAAGTTCATCAAGCAAATAATCAGCTGCATATTTTACCATTATAGAAGTAACCCCCGGGTCAAATCCACATCCAAGAAGTGCCATAGTATGTGCTTTTTTAAAATCTTCATCAAGTGCCCATTGTAAATCGTAATAAGTATCTGGGTTATCTTCTGTTTCAGCCAATGCTGTATCAAGGTAAGCTGTGCTTGTTTCAATGCAGGCGTGCATAATAGGGAGATTTTGATAAGGCAGAGCAACATTACAGACTATATCAATATTCTCTTTTTTGATTAAATCAACAACATTTTCTTTTTTGTTTGCATCAAGAGCATAAGTTTTAATCTCAACTCCAAGTTTCTCTTTTATATCTTTTGCAATAGCATCACATTTTGACTTTGTTTTGCTAGCTAAAACTATATTTTTAAAAGTATCTTTATTTTTTGCCGCTTTAAAAGCAGATACTCTTCCAACTCCACCAGCACCAATTATTAATAAGTTTGCCATCTTACTCCTTTTTTGGCTAATTATATCATTTTTGCTAAAATTCTTGAAAAAAGGTATTTAATGGAGAATATAGAGCTTTTGTTAAAAGAGATTTTACTTGAAATAAGAGAGTTAAAACTTGAAGTTAGGGAGTTAAAGTTAGGTGGTGCAAAAGATGTGAAGGAAGTAAAAAAGGTAAGTAAGACAAAAGAGGTAGAAGTCCCTTTTGAAAAAGAAGATAAAAAAGATTTGATTTTTGAGTATCAAAAGCCTGAGTGCATAAAAGAGATTGAAGATTATCTTGCGTCAAAAAATATTAAAGTAAAAACAAAAAAAGAGGATACTATTCTTTATAATGATAATCTTTCAAAACTTGCAAATTTTATTGGGAAAAATTATGAGAATGTAAAAGAGTTTATTCATAAGTTAAAAGTAGATAACAATAGAGCGCAAGGCTTTACTATGAATTTAAAAGACTTTTCTCCTAAGAAAATTAGCGATATAAATCAACTCGCAAAGTGGCTTTATGATATTGGGTTTTTAGAGAAGTATGTTTATAAAAATTCGCCAAACTTTTTACTTTATGCAAAGTTAAATAGAAATCCAAAAGCAATTAATTTTTTACTTGGGGGATGGATGGAAATTTATATTAGAAATATTGTTTTAAAAACTTTAAGTGAAATTGGTTTGGATGGGTGTTATATAAAAAATTATCAAATTTCTTTGCCAGATGAGAAAGATTTTGAACTTGATTTAGTGTTTAAAGTAGGGGATGATTTTTATTGGATTGAGACAAAAACGGGAGATTACCAAAGCTATATTAATAAATATGCAAATTTTTATAAGTTAATTGGGATTAATAAAGAGAATGCGTTTTTAGTTCTTAGTGATATGAGTGAAGAGGGAGCGAAAACTTTAAGTGATATGTATGAAATGAATACTCTACGCCTTCAAGATTTTGAGAGAGAGTTTAAAAAAAGGGTAGGAGTTTTAGATGAAGATTAGTTTAATTCAGCAAAGCTACAAAGGAAGTAAAGAGGCTACTATTAAACACACTCTTGAAATGATAAAAAAGGCAAAAGGCGAGCTTGTAATATTGCCAGAGCTTCATCAGAGTGAATATTTTTGTAAGAGTGAGGATACTAAATATTTTGATTTGGCTGAGAGTTTTGAAAGGGATGTTGAGTTTTGGAGGAGAGTTAGCAAAGAACAAAATATAGTTTTAGTAGCAAGTTTGTTTGAAAAAATTATGGATGGGATTTATTATAATACTGCCGTTGTGTTTGATAGGGGAAAAGTTGCCGGAAAATATAGAAAAACTCATATTCCAGATGATCCGGGGTTTTATGAGAAGTTTTACTTTACCCCGGGAGATAGTATAGAACCGATTGATACATCTGTTGGCAGACTTGGAGTGCTTGTGTGCTGGGACCAGTGGTATAGCGAGCCAGCAAGGATTATGGCGCTTAAAGGAGCTGAAATTTTAATTTATCCAACGGCTATTGGATGGCTGATGTGTCCTGAGGATAGAAGAGATGAACTTTGTGAAAAAGAGAATAATCAGCAAGAAAAAGAGAAGATGCTAAACGCTTGGCTTAGTGTCCAAAGAGGGCACGCTGTTAGTAATGGAGTTTATGTAGTAGCGGTAAATAGGATTGGAAGAGAAAAAGATGAGAGTGGGGTGCTAGGTGGGATAGAGTTTTGGGGGAGAAGTTTTGTTTATGGACCACAAGGTGAAGAGATTGCAATGGGAGGGAGTGAAGAGGAGATAATTGAAGCTGAAATTGATTTAAAAGCCGCAGCTGAGGTTAGAAAGATTTGGCCATTTTTTAGAGATAGAAGAATTGAACTTTATCAATGCTTACTAAAAAGATATTGTTAATTTTTTTTCCTATTTGGCTTTTTGCAAAAATTGATGTGTTTTTACCAAAGGGATTTAATATTGAGCTCCCAATAGATTCAACCAGCCAAGGGGATATAAGGCGATAAAAAATTTTTGGGAGTTTATCTTCTTTGGAAATCTTTTATTAATTTGTTTATTCCTCTTTGGACTAACAACTATTTTGTAACAACGGTAGGTGGAGCTTTGCTTGAAGTGATTAAGCAATATATAGAAAATCAGCAAACAAATGAAAGAGAAAAAGAGAAGAAAAAATGGAATGATTATTTAAAGAGGTTAATACAAAACAAAAAGATTAAGAAAAATAGATGAAATCATTAATATAGCTGGGATTATCTATAATCATTGTATAGCTTTGCATAAGAGATATTATAAACTTTATGATTATGGAAAATATTTAAACAAATATCAACTCCAAAAACATCTAACCAAACTTAAAAAACTTCCAAAATATCAATACTACAAAAAAGTTAAAAACTCAAACAACTACAAATCAGCTAAAAAACAATTAGCAAGACTATATCAAAAAGTAGTTAATAGCAGGGGAGATTTTTTCCACAAATTAGCAAATGAACTTGCTAAAAAGTATCACGATAGAGAAAATGCAAGTATAAATATTTGTAGGGTTGGGGTATCAACCTTTGGCTGGGAAGGTGTAAGAGTGGCTATTTGTCAGCAACCATCGTTTTAAAGTCAGAATCCCCTTGGCGAGTGCGTCAGTAGTTAGGGTTGATGTGGGGAGTATGTCAAGATAAGTTTAGGGGTTGGAGACTTTAAAAGAGGGGAAAGTGTTGATATAATTATACAAAGAGTTGATAACGCTTTATACAATGCAAAGAATAGTGGAAGAAACCAAGTAAAGGGGATTTATGATTAAGATTGCACCAAGTATTTTAAGTGCGGATTTTGGTAACTTAGCAGAAGATGTAAAAAAAGTAAGTGCAGCTGGGGCTGATTTTATTCACGTTGATGTAATGGATGGGCATTTTGTGCCAAATATGACAATGGGACCTATGATAGTAGAAGCTGTAAAAAAAACTACAAATGTGCCTCTTGATATTCACTTTATGGTAGAGAATATTTCGTTTTTTATTGATATGTATAAACATCTAAAACCTGAATTTATTAGTTTTCATATAGAAGAGGAAAAACATATAAATAGAGTCATTCAAAAAATAAGAAATGAAGGTATCCGCCCAGCAGTTGTATTAAATCCTGCAACTCCTGTTTGTTTGCTTGAATATATTGTGGCTGATGTTGATATGGTTTTGTTAATGAGTGTAAATCCGGGCTTTGGAGGGCAAAAGTTTATTCCAAGTGTAATTGATAAGATAAAAGAATTAAGAGATTTAGCAGGTAAGAAAAATCCAAACCTTTTGATTGAAGTTGATGGAGGAGTTAATGACAAAAATGCTAAATTATTAAAAGAAGCCGGAGCAGATATTTTGGTAGCTGGAAGTTTTGTATTTAAGTCAAATGATTATAAAAAAGCGATAAAAGCGCTTAGAGGGGAATAAGGATATAAAAGGAGCTAAATGAGAGTAAAGATTTGTGGAATTACAAATTATGAAGATGCAAAAATGGCAGTTGATGCTGGGGCTGATGCGCTTGGGTTTGTTTTTTATAAACCTTCGCCAAGATTTATTGAAGCAAGGGAGGCTAAGAGGATTATTGAAAAACTTCCTCCTTTTGTTACAAAGGTTGCTTTGTTTGTAGGAATGGGCGCTGATGCGATAAATGGAGCGATGGAGTTTTTAAAAGCCGATATTGCTCAGATTCATTTTGATGTTGATGAAGAGTTTTTAAAGAAACTTAATTGTAAATACCTGCCTGTTGTTAGGGGAAAAGAGAAAAAAGATTTGGAAAAGTATGGCGATAGTTATAAGATAGTTGATGCTTTTGTAAAAGAGTATGGAGGAAGTGGTAAAAGGCTTCCGATTGAATGGTTTGAAAATAGGGATAATTCAAAGATAATTTTAGCTGGGGGGCTAACTCCTGAGAATGTGTTTGAGGTTGGAAGGTATGGGTTTTATGGGGTTGATGTAAGTAGTGGAGTTGAAAAGAGACCAGGTAAAAAGGATAAAAGGAAAGTTAGGAAGTTTATAGAACTTGCAAAATATGCTCTTAGATGTAGCTAAGGAGAAAGGATGAAGACTTATAATTATATTTTTGAAGATAAGCAAAAGCTTATTGATTTTTTAAGGGGATTAGAGAAAAAGGAGAATTTATTTCAAATTTTTAGCGGGGTTTTAGATAAAAAAAAAATTAAAGAAGTAATTGATACTATTAATAAATACTATCCAAATGCAAAAATTATAGGAGCTACTACTGATGGAGAGATAATTAATGGAGAGGTAAAAGAAGGGGGGATTGTTATAAGTGTTTCTTTGTTTGATAAAGCAAAGGTTAAGACTTTGCTGCTAAGGAGAAATGAACCTTGCTTTGAATTTGGGCAGCACTTTGCAAAAAGGCTTATTGGCAAAGATTCAAAAGTTTTAATTGTTTTTAGTGATAGTATGTATATGAATGGAGAAGATTTTATAAAAGGGATTGGGAGCGTTAGTGATATTATTATAGCTGGTGGGATGGCTGGTGATAGAGGGGAGCTTAGGAGAAGTTATGTTTTTGATAATAGGTCTATTATAGAAAAGGGAGCGGTTGGGGCTGTGATTGAGGGGGATATTTATGTTTATCAAGATTTTAGCTTTAACTGGGTTGGGATTGGGAAGAAGATGAGGATTACTAAGTCCATTAAAAATAGGGTTTATGAGATAGATAATACAAAAGCGAAAAAAGTTTATGAGCATTACTTTGGAGAGTATGATATTGTAAAAGTCGGGGTGCAGTTTCCTTTGGTATTTAAAAAAGGGGATTTTCAATTAGCAAGGGCGGTTATTCGTCAAAATAGGGATGGGTCTTTGATTTTTGGAGGGAATTTGGAAGAAGATGAGATAGTTCAGTTTGGGTTTGCAGATGTTAGCTCTATTTTAGAAAAGGATAAACAACTTTTAAAAAAATTTCAAAATTACTATATTGAATCAATTTTTATCTATTCTTGTATGGCAAGAAGGAGATTTTTAGGCGAATATGTAAAAAATGAGATTACTCCTTTTGCTTTTGTACCAGTTAGTGGTTTTTTTACTTATGGCGAGTTTTTTAAAGATAAAGAACCAGTTTTTTTAAATGAGACTATGACTTTTTTAATTTTGAGTGAAAATAAAGTAAAAGCCGATATTAAAGTAAATTTTTCTTTAAAAGAGGAGTTTAATGTAATAAAGCCATTGACACATCTTATTAAAATAACTTCTCAGGAGCTTAATGAATTAAACGAAGAGTTAGAAAGAAAGGTTATTCAAAAAACAAAAGAGATAATTGAAAAGAATAAAAAGTTAGAGTATCTTTTCTATTTTGATGCTCTTACAAACTTGCCAAATAAATATTCTTTTGAAAAAGATATAATGGAGTATGAAATTAGTGGGGTTTTACTTTTGGATATTAAAAGCTTTTCAAAGATTAACGATTTGTATGGAGAAGAAGTTGGGGATTTATTGTTAAAAAGTGTGGCAAAGAAGTTAGAAAGATTTTTATTTGATAGTTTAAGGCTTTATAGGCTTGGGGCTGACCAGTTTATTTTTGTAGCTTTTGAGAGGGTTAATTTTTTGACTTTGTGGAAGAGGATTGTTAAGTTTTTTTCTTTGCCAATAGAAGTTAAAAATAATAAAGCTACTTTTTCTTTTGAGATATCTTTTAGAGGAGCAATGGTTAATGGAAATTATAAGGATATTAAGCAAAAAGCGGATTTGGCTTTAAATTATGCAAAAAAAAAGAATTTAGATTTTATAGAGTATTCTAAATCTCTTGGACTTGAAGAGAAGATAAAGCAAGAGTTAGAGATTTTAAAATTAGTCAAAGATGCGATAAAAGAGGATAGAGTTTTTCCGGTATTTCAAAAGATTGAGAAGAAAAAGCCTTCATATGAGGCATTAGTTAGAATAAAGGATAGGGATGGTAACCTTATCTCTCCTTACTATTTTCTTCCAGCAATTAAGCCTACGAGTTATTATTTTGAGATAACTAAAATTATGATAGAAAAGAGTTTTAAGACTTTTTCTTTTAAAGAAGAAGATGTTTCTATTAATTTTTCATTTAAAGATATTGCAAATCCCAAAATTGTTAGGTTTTTTATAAAAAAGATTAACGAATATAATATGCAAAATAGAGTAATAGTTGAAATTTTAGAGAGTGAGAGTATTGAAGATTTTGAATTAATTTTTAGTTTTATAAATAAAGTAAGAAAGTATGGGGTGAAAATTGCAATAGATGATTTTGGAAGTGGGTATTCAAATTTTTTATATATTGCTAAAATTATGCCCGATTTTATTAAAATTGATGGAGAAATTGTTAAAAATATTTTAAAAAGACCGGCTTATTTAATAGCAAAGCATATTACTAAAATGGCAAAAGATTTTGGATGTGAGGTAATTGCCGAGTTTGTAAGCAGTAAGGAAATTTATGAGAAGTTAAAAGAGATTGGAGTTGATGGATTTCAAGGATATTATATAGATAAGCCAAAGGAGTTGAGTTGAAAGCTTTTATCTTAGAAAAAATTGCAGATAGAATAAAAAAGTATAAAATCATAAAAAAAGCCCTAAGGGTTGATGATAATTTGATTTTAATGCAGTTTGATAATGACAAATATTATTTTGATTTGACAAAGGGGAGTGGGGATATTTATATCAATATTGATTATCCTTTGATTAAAAAATTCAAAGCCCCTTTTGATATTGTGTTTGAGAAAAAATTTACAAAGGCTAAGATTGTTGATGCATTTAGTAAAGAGAGAATTTTGACAATTGTTGTTAAAAATCAAAATAATTTTAAAAGTGAGATTGTAAAAATCCGCTTTGAATTTACCGGGCGGTATACAAATGCAATCATCTTGGATGAAGAGGATAGGGTGATTGAGGCTCTAAGACACATTAGCGAAAATATTTCAAGCAGGGTTGTAAAACCGGGAGTTAAGTTAGAAGAACTTCCAAGTATTGAGATAAGAGAAAAAGTATTTGAGATTAATGACCTTGAAGGGTATACAAAAGAACTTTTTAATAAAAAATATCAAAAAAGACTTTCTCAAAAAAAAGAAGCGCTTTTAAAAAGGATAGACAAAAAAATTAAAGACATTCAAAAAAAACTCTCTTTGCTTGAAGATGAAGAAAAGCTTATTGAAAAATCAAACCTTTATAAAAAGTATGCAGATGTTGCAATGGCAAATTTATATAAAATAAAGCCTTATCAAAAAGAACTAAGAACTTATGACTTTGAAGGAAATGAGATAATAATTCCTATTCCTTCTCTTAAAAACATAAACGAAATTGGCAATTACTATTACAATCTCTCAAAAAAAGCTAAAAGAAAAGCCAAAAATCTTCATATTCAGAGAAATTATCTAAATGAACAGCTTAACTTTTTGCAAAATTACAGAAAACTTATTGAAAATGCAAAAGATTTAAGCGAGCTAAAAACCTATGAACCTCCAAAGAAAGAGAAAAAAGAAGATGAGAATATTGCGAAGTTTTATTATGATGATTATCTTATTTTGGTAGGTAAAAACGAAAAAGGGAATATCAGACTTTTAAAAGAGGCAAATGCAAACGACTTATGGCTTCATATCAAAAACTATCCGGGAGCCCATGTGATTGTAAAGAATAATAAACTCTCCTTAAATAATGATATAATTCAAAAAGCCGCAAAACTTGCACTTGCGTTTAGCGGGAGAGATGAAGGGGAAGTGGATTATACAAAAAGAAAGTTTGTTAAGATAAAAGAGGGAGCTAAGGTTGAGTATGGAAAATACAATACGATAAAAATTAAGGATAAGAGATGAGAGAACGTTTGATAACATCAATTGCAATTGTGTTTGTTTTAGTAGTTGTTGGAGTTATTAATAATTTTTATTTAACTTCACTTTTAGTTGGGATTATTAGTGTAGCTGGACTTTATGAGGCTAAAAAGCTTTTTGGGATTGAAAATGAGAGGATATTTTATGCTTTATCTTTGTTTTCATTTTTGCCCTTAGTTATTGACCCTTTGGTTGTTGGAGTTTTGGGAGTGATTGGAGTTAGTGGATATGTTGCTTATTTTCAAAGGAAGATAAATTTAATCTCTCTTGCTTTATATCCATTTTTGCCTCTTATGTTGCTTTTGGAGCTTTATTATAGATTTGGACTTTTTTTTGTTATTTGGCTTATTGTAATTATTGCCTTAACTGATAGCTTTGCTTATTTAATTGGAAAAAGTTTTGGCAAAACATTTTTTAAAGAAGGATTTTCTCCAACTTCTCCAAACAAATCGTGGGAAGGGGTAATTGGTGGAGTTATGGTAGGGAGTATTATTGGGGCTTTTGTTGGACTTAGGGAATTTAATTTTTTAGAAGCATTTTTTATTGCTATTTTAGTTAGTATTGTTAGTGTTTTTGGGGATTTATTTGAGAGTTATTTAAAAAGAAAAGCCGGAGTAAAAGATAGCGGCAGTATCCTCCCAGGACATGGGGGGATACTTGATAGGATTGATGGGTATTTATTTGGTGCTCCTTTAATGTGGGCGATACTTTATGCAATGGGGCATTGATGATACTGCTTGGCTCAACCGGAAGTATTGGGGTTAATACCTTAGAAATTGCAAGAAGGTTTAATATTAATGTTGAGGTTTTGGTAGCTGGTAGTAATTATGAGCTTTTAAATTCTCAAATAAGAGAGTTTAAGCCAAAATTTGTGGTGGTAAAAGATAAAGAAGTTGCAAAGAGGGTAAATTTTAAAGATGTTAAGTTTGGAGAAGAAGCAATTTTAGAAGTTATTGAAAAATCAAGAAGTGAGTTGGTAGTAAATGCCTTAGTTGGAGATGTTGGGCTAAGACCTACTCTAAAAGCTTTGGAATGCAATAAAAGAATAGCACTTGCTAATAAGGAGTCTTTGGTAAATGCCGGTAAATTTATAGACACTTCAAAAATTACTCCAATTGATAGCGAACATTTTGGGCTTTGGTATCTTTTAGAAGGTAAAAAAAAATTTAAAAAACTCTATATCACAGCAAGCGGAGGGGCACTTAGAGATTGGGAGATAGAGAAAATAAAAAAAGCAAGATTAAAAGATGTGTTAAACCATCCAAACTGGTCAATGGGAGTTAAGATAACGATTGATTCAGCCACTATGGTAAATAAACTTTTTGAGCTTTTGGAGGCTAAGTGGCTTTTTGATACAAAAGAGGTGGATGCTTTTATAGAGACAAAGTCAATAATCCATGCGTTAATAGAGTGGGAGGACGGAAGCACAACTGCCCATATTTCAAAAACCGATATGAAACTTCCAATTGCCTTTGCTATTTTAAAAAGAGTTGAAGGAAGGATTTTAGAGCCTGTTAATCTGCTTAAAGTAAAAAGCCTTGAATTTAGAGAAATTAATAAAAAGAGATATCCAATCTGGGAGATAAAAGAGCTGCTTTTGGAAAAGAGCGATTTAGGAGTTGTGGTAAATACGGCAAATGAGTTTGCGATTGATTTGTTTTTAAGAGGAAAAATTGGATTTTTGGATATTAGTAAAATTATTTTAAAAGCGGTTAAACAATTTGAGGATGTAAAAATAAATGGAGTTGAAGAGATTTTTGAGGTGAAAAAAGAGGTAAAGGTTTGGTGTGAGAGTAATTTTATTTGATTTAGACGGGACGCTTATTGATTCAACCGAGGCTATACTTGATGGGTTTAGGTATGTTTTTGATAAGTTCAAAAAAGAGTATCCAGGAGATGAAAAGGTAAAAAGACTTATTGGGCTTCCGCTTGATGTTATGTTTAAAAAGCTTGGGGTTAGTGATGATGTTTTTAAGTGGGTGGATACTTATAAAAAAAGATATAGAGAAATTTCAAAAGAAAAAACTATTTTACTTCCAAAAGCAAAAGAAGCTATAAAAGAAGCCAAAGAGTTTGCAAAACTTGGGATTGTTACTACAAAAACAGCCCTTTATTCAAGAGAGCTTTTGGAATATTTTGGAATAATGGATTATTTTGATGTTTTGATAGGAAGAGAGGATGTAATTAAGCCAAAGCCGCATCCTGAGCCGATTTTAAAGGCTATGCATCTTATAAGGGGAGCTAAGAGAGAGGCTACTTTTATGATAGGCGATACCTGTCTTGATATGGTAAGTGCCAAAGAAGCGGGAGTAAAAGGAATTGGAGTTGAGTTTGAATATGATAAGAGACTTTATGAGTGTGCTGATGTTGTTAAAAAAGATGTATTAGAAGCGATAAGGGAGATTAAAACTTTTTTTTAAAAATCTTTTGTGAGAAATTATTACGGTATAAAATTTTATAATTCTTTGGGAGTGAGTTGAGGTAAGCCAAATTATTAGTTAATCTAAATAACTAGATTTAATTAATGGATTTTTAAGCAAGCAGTTGATTTTGGTAAAATTTTGAGTTAAATTTTTAATTCAAAAGGAGAAATAATGGAAAAAATAGGGTTTTGGGATATTGTTAGGAGTTTTGAAGCTCGCTGGTTTATGAGTGTGATGAGCACAGGTGCAGTTGGAATTTTTACTCAAATTATAGCAAAGCATTTTGATAGTCCTTTTTTAAAAGGGCTTGCTAATTTGTTTGTATTGCTTGCTTTTGTTTTTTTAATTTTAGTTTCAGTCTTTTTTACTTTAAGGATATTTAAATTTTTTGATTCTGTCTTAAAAGATTTGCAACATCCAATTGCGGCAAATTTTTTTGCTGGAATTAATATCTCTTTGGCAGTTTTAGCAACAGCAGTTTTAAATGTTTTAATTCCAAATGGAGTAGTGTCTCAAAGTTTTGGACTTTTACTTGCTAAATGGCTTTATATTTTGGCTTTGATTATTGGATTATTTTTACTTGTGTTAGTTCCAGTTATGTTAATAATTTCTAAAAAAGTGGAGACAAAACATGCAATTGGAATTTGGTTTTTGCCTCCTGTTGGGATGTTTGTTGTTGCGTTTGCTGGAAACTTTTTGGCAATTCATAATGTAATGAGAGATTTTATTATTCATTTTAATATGTTTTTGTTTGGACCGGCTTTGATTTTGTATTTTCTTATCTTAAATTTAATCTATTATAGATTAAAGTTTCACCCACTCCCAGCCCCAGAAGTTGCTCCAAGTTTTGTAATTGGGCTTGCACCAGTTGGAGTTAGTGTGATTGCGTTTTTTAGTTATGTAAAGCTTTTAAAAGTTAGTAATGCTACTTTTTTAAATCTTGAAGTTGCAGGCAATTTAGCTGAAATTTTTGCAAGTGTTGTTTATGGATTTGGGTTTTGGTGGTTTTTGGTAACTTTTATAATTTTGAGTTATTATATTATTAAGCATAAGATTCCATATACTCTTGGATTTTGGGCATTTGTCTTCCCAATAGCAGCTTTTGGGATTGGAACTACATTTTTTAAATTTAAATTTATGTTTTATGTTTCACTATTTATTTGGTTGTTGGTACTTGGGATTTGGTGCTTTGTATTTACAAAAACATTAATAAGTATTATTAATAAAAAAGCTTTCATACGCCCAAAAGTTATCAATTAATTTACAAAAAGTTACAATCTTTTTTGATTGTAGCTCACTTTTTTGAAAATAAGAGGAAAATTATGTTATATTAAGATTACTATAAGTCTTTTAAGATACAATAAACAAAAAAAGGATAAGTATGCTACAAATTAGATGGCATTCTCGTGCAGGACAAGGTGCGGTAACAGGAGCTAAGGCATTAGCTGATGTAATGGCAAGGACTGGTAAGTATGTTCAGGCGTATTCAGTGTATGGTGCGGAAAAAAGAGGTGCACCTATGACAGCGTATGATAAGATTGATGATAAGCCAATTTTGGACCACTCAAAGTGGATGCAGCCAGATTATGTTTTGGTAATTGACCCATCACTTGTATTTCAAGAAGAGATTGTAGAAAATACTACTGATGATACTATCTTTATAGTAACTTCTCACCTTGATAAAGAAGATTTAATTAAAATGGCACCTCATTTAGAAGGAAAAAAAGTTTATGTAATTGATGCAATTAAAATCTCACAAGAAGAGATTGGAAGAGCTATTCCAAATACTCCAATGCTTGGTGCTTTTATAAAAGTAAGTCAAATTATTCCATTTGAAGACTTTTTAGTATCAATTGAAGATATTTTATCAAAATTCCCTAGAAAAATTATTGATGGTAACCTAAGAGCTATTAAAAGAGCTTATGAAGAAGTAAAATAAGGAGAAATTATGGCAACACCAAAAGAAATGTTAACTGATTGGGATAAAGTTCAGTTTGGAGCAGTATTACCAGCTTTTGAAGACCCAGAGCACAAAAAAAGAAGTAAATTTCATTCATACAACTATTCAGTTGCTGATTGGAGAGTTGAAAAACCAGTATTTAATAGAGAACTTTGCATTGATTGTGATTTTTGCTGGGTAAGTTGTCCTGATAGCTGTTTTATTGTAGAAGAAGTAGTAACAAAAAGGGGTAAAAAACAAGCAAAAATTGTTGGGATTAATTATAACTTATGTAAAGGTTGTGGGGTTTGTGTTGAAGTTTGTCCAACTCCAATTAAATCGCTTTTAATGTTTCCAGAATATGTAGATAATGAAGAAGCATTAAAACAATGGCCTAAAAAAGATAAGTAAAGGAAGAAAATGGCACTAAAATATGAATTAAAACAAAAGGAAGTTTGGGATGGTAATATGGCGGCGGCTCACGCTCTTCGCCAAGCACAAGTAGATGTTGTTGCAGCTTATCCAATTACTCCATCAACTCCAATTGTGCAAAATTATGCTCAATTTTTAGCTGATGGATATGTAGATGGTGAATTTGTGATGGTTGAGAGTGAACACTCAGCTATGAGTGCGTGTGTTGGTGCGGCTGCTGCTGGTGGTAGAGTAGCAACTGCAACATCAAGCCAAGGGTATGCGTTAATGGTGGAAGTGCTTTATCAAGCAAGTGGTATGAGACTTCCAATTGTTATGACTGTTGTAAATAGAGCACTTGCATCTCCACTTAATATTCATGGAGACCACTCAGACCTTTATCTAGGACGTGATGCTGGATGGATTCATTTAATTGCAAATAATCCACAAGAAGCTTATGATATGACTTTATGTGCTTTTAAAATTGGCGAAGATGAAAGAGTTAGACTTCCTGTAACTACTAACCAAGATGGATTTTTAGTCTCTCACACAGCTCAGGTAGTTAAGCCTCTTGATGATGATACGGCTTATAAATTCATTGGAGAGTATAAACCTAAATATCCAATGCTTGATACAAAAAATCCTGTAACTTATGGTGCTCAAACAGAAGAAGAGTGGCATTTTGAACACAAAGCAAACCAACACAAAGCTTTAATGGATAGTCCAGCAGTTATTAAAGAAGTTTTTGATGAGTTTGAGAAAGTTAGTGGAAGGAAATATAACCTTGTAGAGACCTATAAACTTGATGATGCTGATGTTGCGTTAGTTTTAATGGGAAGTGCTTATGAGACTGCAATGCTTGCCGTAGATAAAGCAAGAGAAGAGGGAATTAAAGTAGGGCTTCTTATGCCTCGTGTTTTTAGACCATTCCCTTATAATGAAGTTGCCCAAAAACTTAAAAATGTAAAAGCTATTGCAGCACTTGATAGAAGTATGCCTATGGGAACAACAGGAGCACTTTATAATGAAGTTGCAGGAGCACTTGCTGCAAACGGACAAAGTGCGATTATGACAAATTATATTTACGGACTTGGTGGAAGAGATACAACGGTTGAGCATATTTTAGAAGTTATTAGAGAAACTGAGAAAAACGCAAAAGCTGGAAAAAGAGTTACAGACTTACAAGGGTTTATTAACCTTAGAGGTCCAAAACTTTCATTTAATTAAGGAGTTTGTATGAAAAAAATTGGTAGTTTAAAAGAGTTTGCGTGTACTCCTGATAGATTTCAAGGTGGGCATAGGCTTTGTCCTGGATGTGCTCATAGTATGATTGTAAGAGAAGTAGTAAATGCAACGGATGATGATTTAGTAATCTCAACTGCAACTGGATGTCTTGAAGTTTGTAGTGCAATTTATCCATACACTTCTTGGGATGTTTCTTGGATTCATGTTGGATTTGAAAATGCCGCAGCTACAATTTCTGGGGCTGAGGCAATGTATAAAGCACTTAGTAGAAAAAATAAACTTTATAATGAAGATAGAAGAGTTAAATTTGTAGCATTTGGTGGAGATGGTGGAACTTATGATATTGGGTTTCAGTCACTAAGTGGTGCGGCTGAGAGAGGGCATGACTTTTTATATGTTTGTCTTGATAACGAAAACTACGCAAACACTGGTGGTCAAAGAAGTTCTGCTACTCCACTTGGAGCTCACACTTCAACAACTCCAAGAGGTAGAGTGAGTTATGGTAAAAAGCAAAAGAAAAAAGATTTAACTATGATTATGGCAGCTCATGGATGTCCATATGTTGCAACTGCAATTCCAAGTACAAAACACTGGAAAGATTTAGCAACTAAGGCTGCAAAAGCAATCTCAACTGTTGGACCAACATTTATTAACGCATTAAGTCCATGTACGACTGAATGGAAATTTAAACCAGAAGAAACAACCGAAATTGCGGATTTAGCGGTTGAGACGTGTGCGTTTCCTCTTTATGAAATTGAAGATGGACATAAACTTAAAATTACATATAGACCAAAAGTAAAACTTCCAATTGAAGATTATCTATCAAGACAAGGAAGATTTAGCCATCTATTCAAACCAGAAAATAAATGGATTATTGAAGAGTGGCAAAAACAAGTGGATGAGTATTGGGATTATTTACAAAGAAGAGAGGAGGCTGGGGTTTAGCCTCTTAAATCCACTTTTTCTTTTTAAGCCAAATAAATATTCCCCCAGCAAGTGTAATATTTATAATCCATACGGTAAAATATCCATATTTCCAATCAAGCTCTGGCATATATTTAAAATTCATTCCATAGTTTCCAACAACGAAAGTAAGCGGTAAGAAAATAAGTGATATAGCGGCTAAGCGTTGCATAGCTTTATTCATACGGGTTGAGAGGATACCCATATGAAGATTTAAAAGATATCCAGTTCTATCAAGTAAAGCTCTTGATTCGTTTATGAGATATTTTAGATGCTCATTTAAATCAATAAATTCATATTTTAACTCTTTTTTTATTAATGGAGGGAAACGATTGTATGCTCTATTAATTACATCTTTTTCTTGAATTGAGACTTTTGAAATTCTATTTAAAGTTCTTCTTGCATAGTAAATATCTTTTTGAAGCTCATCTTCTTCAATATTTTCGTGAAAAATACTATCTTCAAGCTCTTCTAATGCTTCATCAATTACATCTACTATCAAGATAGTGTTATCAATTAAAATATCGGCAATTAAGTAAGTTACATATTCAAAATTTTGATTTTTGTATCTTTTTTCAAATTTTTTAGCAAGCTCAGTGATTATCTCTTTTTCTTCTGAGAGAATGAAAAATTTATTTTTCATAATAATAATTACTACATTTTTATCATCGTATAATAGATTCTCTTCTTCGTCAAATCTTATATATTTTAAAATCAGTAGCTTAAAATTTTCCGTCTCTTCATAGGTGATTGATTGCTCTTCGTTTTGGATATCTTCAATAAAACTCTCTGGAAATCCATGGTTTTTTAGCCAATATATTATATTTTCGTTTTTGACAGTTGAGAAGATAATTTGTTTTTGATTTTCATCTATTTTGATGTTATCTCTTTTTTGGAGTTTGTCAGTAAAAATAAACATTTTGCCTCCTTTTGGAGGTTGCAGGGGCTAAAAATTGAGAATTTTTAGCCTCTACAACCTAAATAATGATAAAGAATTATATCTAAAAAAATAGCACTCAAAGTGTAAGTTACTAAAAAAATGGGATTGAGTATTTATAAATATGGCTTTTTGTCTAAAAATTTTAAAGCAATTATATTTGCCATAGATGCTATTAAAAGTCTATTTCCAGCAATATTTACTCCATAAGCAATTGTAAAATAATCGTGTGAAAAATGAGTTAAAAAAATTGTAGCTAGGGCATTTGAGATGAATTGAGAGAAGAATATTGAGAGATTAAGTATATACAAGATAAAAAAAAGGAAAAAGGTCTCTCTTTTTTTAAAAATCAGCCAAGTGTTTTTACTCCTTCTACATTGCAGATATTTTCAATTTTATTTAAATCAAGTTTAAGAGCCTCATTATCCATTATTGTAATTTCATTTTCTAGGATATGTTTTGCAACCTCTTTTGCTTTTTTTAGTGAGTGCATATAACAGCTCCCACACTGATAGATATTAGCTTCTGGGATTTCATTTGTTTTTAAAATATCTTCCATAGATTTTCTAAACGCTTCTAGAATTTCTTCATCTTTTGGAGTACCAATTACACTCATATAAAATCCAGTTCTACATCCCATAGGAGAGATGTCAATTATTTCATAATTTTTAAGATTATCTCTCATAAATCCAGCAAATAGATGTTCTAATGTATGCATTGCTTTTTCGCTTATAATTTCTTTATTGGGTTTTGCAAATCTTAAATCATATACGCTTATAATGTCCCCTTTTGGAGTTTTTACTCTTTTTGCAACTCTTATTGCAGGAGCTGGCATTTTTGTATGGTCAACTAAAAAACTATCAAGCATTGGCATTGTTTGTCCTTTTTGTTGTAATTATATTATTTTTTTGATAAAATTGCATCTCATTCCTCACCTCTTTATTCCTTGATGGGTTGCACTAATTTGGTGTTAAAGGAGAGGGAGGCAAAACCCAAAGGAAAAAAATATATCCAAGGAGAAACAATGGCGTGTAATGTAACTATGAAAGATTTATTAGAAAGTGGTGTTCATTTTGGTCATCAAAAGAGAAGATGGAATCCAAAAATGAAAAAATATATTTTTGGAGTTAGAAAAAATATTTATATTATTGACCTTCAACAAACTCTAAGACATCTAAAATATGCGTGTAATGTAGTAAGAGATGCAGCGGCTGAGGGGAAAACGATTCTTTTTGTTGGAACAAAAAAACAAGCAGTAGATGCAATTAAAGAGCATGCAACAAGAGCTGGAATGCCTTATGTAAACCACAGATGGCTTGGTGGAATGCTTACAAACTTCCCTACTATTCAAAAATCAATCAGAAAGCTTGAAATTATTGAAAAAATGCAAGAGAGTGGACAAGTAAATCTACTAACAAAAAAAGAGAGATTAATTCTTGAAAGAAGAAGAGCTAAACTTGAAAAAGTTCTTGGTGGAATTAGACATATGAAAAAACTTCCAGATATGCTATTTATTATTGATACTGTTAAAGAAAAAATCGCAGTAGCAGAAGCAAATAAACTTGGTATTCCAATTGTAGCTCCTGTTGATACAAACTGTGACCCAGACTTAATTGATTATCCAATTCCAGGAAACGATGATGCAATTAGAAGTGTAAATCTTTTCTGTAAAACTATTGCTGATGCAATTATTGAGGGTAAAGCAATGGCTGAGAGTGAAAATGAAGAGAATCCGATAAGTGAAGAAGAGATGCAAAGAGAGATTGATGAGATTAAAGAAGAAGCAAAAGCTGAGAGCAAATCAGAAGAAGAAATTCAAGAAGAAATTGAAGAAATTAAAGAGGAGGCGTAATATGGCAAAAATTACTGCGGCACAAGTAAAGGCGCTTAGAGAAAAAACCGGTGCTGGAATGATGGATTGTAAAAAGGCTTTGGTAGAGGCTAATGGAGATGAAGAAAAAGCAATTGAAATCCTAAGAAAAAAAGGGCTTGCAAAAGCGGCTAAAAAAGCTGACAGAAATGCGGCTGAGGGAAGAATTGAGATTTATATTACTCCTGATTACAAAGTTGGAAGTATGGTTGAGGTTAACTGCGAGACTGACTTTGTTGCAAAAACTGATGAATTTATTGAATTTACAAAAGAGATTGTAAAAACAATTAATGTAAATGATATTAATGATGTTGATACTTTAATGAAAACTCCTTTTGGGAATGGAACTTTTGAAGAAGAGCTTAAAGTTAAAATTGCAAAAATTGGTGAAAATATTGTTGTTAGAAGAATGGCAACAATTAAAGCACCAGAAAATGGAATTGTAAACGGATATATCCACGCTGGTGGAAAAGTTGGAGTTTTGGTAGCAGCAGCTTGTGATAAGCCTAAGACTTGCGAAGCTATTAAAGATATTTTAAGAGACATTGCTATGCATATTGCGGCTATGAAACCGCTTTATCTAAATCCAGAGAGTGTGCCAGCTGAGGTAATTGAGAAAGAAAAAGAGATTGCAAAATCTCAACTTCTAAAAGAAGGAAAACCAGAAAGCGTAATTGATAAAATTATCCCTGGTAAGATTAAAAAATTCTATCAAGAAGTTTGCTTAACTGAACAAGAGTATGTAAAAGCTGAGAAAAAAGAAAGCGTAGCTGAGGCTCTAAGTAAGGCTGCAAAAGCAGTAGGTGGAGAAGCTAAACTTGTTGATTTTATTAGATTTGAAGTTGGCGAAGGATTAGTTAAAAACGCTTGCAATATGGCTGATGAAGTTGCAAAAGCCCTTGGAGAGTAATCTCTCCAATGCTTTTTGCAAAAAATCTTTCCCATTCATTTGATTATCTTCTTTTTGAAAACGTCAATTTAGAAATTAATCCAAAAGATAAAGTTGCTATCGTTGGAAGTAGTGGAAGTGGAAAGTCAACCCTCCTTCATATCCTCTCAACTTTTCTAAAACCTAAGAAAGGGGAAGTTTTTTATAAAGGCAAAAATATTTACAAATTAAAAGAAAAAGAATTAATAGAGATTAGAAGAAGGGAGTTTGGAATTATTTTTCAGTTTCACTACCTTTTTAATACATTCACAGCTTATGAAAATCTACAAGCGGCTGCTTTGCTAGCTGATAGAGAGGTTGATTTTAAGCTTTTAAAGAGACTAAAAATTGATAAGGTAATTCATCAAAACATCCAAACCCTAAGTGGAGGACAACAACAAAGGGTTAGTATAGCCAGAGTCCTTACAAAAAAACCAAAAGTTATTTTTGCCGATGAGCCAACTGGGAATTTGGATAAAGAGAATGCAAATGAAGTAATTGATATTTTGTTTGAGTATTGCGATGAGAATGATGCCTCTTTGATTGTAGTAACTCATGATATGGAGATAGCAAAGAGATTTAAGAGTTGCTATCTTTTAAAAGATAAAAGGTTAATAGCTAAGCCTATAAGGAGTTGAGTTTTCTTTTAAGTAGTTAAAAAAGCTCTCAAACTCTTTTATCCACCTTTTTTCAAAGATAATATATTCATAGTTTTTATAAAAAGCACTATAAGAGTAGTTTGCACTTCCAATTACTAAATGTTTGTTATCAATTATTGAAACTTTTGCATGCATTTTTGCATGATTTTTGGAGTGGTAGTATCTTTTTCCGCTTATTAGATAGATGTGGATATTTTTTATTTTTGCAAGGTTTGGGATTTGGCTTAGGCGATATTTTGCTTCTTTTTTATCAGCTACTATCTCAACATTAACTCCTCTACTTGCTGCAATTTTTAAGGCTCTTGCGAGTTTTCTGTCTGTAAATGTGTAAATTGCGATATGTATTGATTTGTGGGCGTGGGCAAAAAGTGAGTAGAGTTTTTTATGGGCTTCATCTCCTTGCATTGGCATAAAGTAAACTTCCTTTGCAAAGAGTAAAACCCCAAGAAGTAAGATAAGTTTTTTCAAAATAGCTCCTTTTTTAATATAATTATACTCAAAAAGGCGGTGAATGGATTATATGAAAGTAAAAGGAAGCATTGTTGTAGTTTCAGGTCCAAGTGGAAGTGGTAAAACTTCTCTTGCAAGGGAAGTTTGCTCTGAGCTTGGAGATAAGGCTTATTTTAGCATTTCAACCACGACTCGTCCAAAAAGAGAAGGTGAAAAAGATGGAGTTGATTATTTTTTTGTAAGTAAAGATGAGTTTTTAGAAGATGTGGAAAAAGGATATTTTATTGAATGGGCTGAGGTTCACGGGAATTTTTACGGCACAAGTAAAAAAGAGATAAATAAAGCCCTTGATGAAGGAAAAATCGTATTTTTAGATATTGATGTTCAAGGTCACGAGGCGGTAAGAAAAGCTTATCCAGATATTGTAACAAGTGTCTTTGTAACTACCAAAAATAAAGAGGTTTTAATTCAGAGGCTTAAAAAAAGAGGAACTGAGAGTGAAGAGAGTTTAAAAGTTAGAATGATAAATGCTTTGCATGAGATGAAAAAGATACCAGAGTATGATTATCTTCTTATAAATGATGATTTTAATGAGGCAAAAGAGTTTCTAAGAGCGGTTGCAATTGCAAGTTTGATTAAAAGAAGTAAGTATAATATTGAGAAGTTTATTGAATTTTGGAAAGGGAATAAATGAAAAAAAGAGTAAGTGAAATTTTAAAAGAGCATTTAAACGAACATCCTCCAATTCAAAAACCAAGAGAGAAAAAGTTTGGTCATTTTGCAGTCCCTGTTTTTAAATATGCAAAAATAAACAGACAAAATCCTGTTGAATTTGCTAAAAATCTGTCTGAGAAGCTTGGAAGCTGTGAAGAATTTGAGAGTGTTGAAGCACTTAGCGGTTTTGTAAATATAAAGCTTAGCGATAAATTTTTAGATGAATTTGCAAGTCGTGTAATTGAAGAAAAAGAAGCTTTTGGTAAAGGTAGCAAAAAAGAGAAAATACTTCTTGAATATATCTCAGCCAATCCAACAGGACCTCTTCATATAGGACACGCAAGAGGGGCTGTGTTTGGAGACGCACTTACAAGAATTGGAAGGCATATTGGTTATGAAATAACAACAGAATATTATGTAAATGATGCTGGGCGTCAGATTAATTTGCTTGGGCTTTCTGTATATCTTGCGGCAAGAGAAATTTTAGGGCTTAGTGTTGAATGGCCTGATGAATATTACAGAGGTGAATATATAAAAGATTTAGCAAGGGAAGCTATAAAAGAGTTTGGGAAAGAGTATTTTAAAAAACCGGTTGAGATAGTAGAAGTTGATGGTAAGAAAGAAGCTAAATTTGAAGATGAAAAACTAAGCCTTTTTGCAAAAGATAAAATGCTTGAAGAGATAAAAAAAGATATTGATGCTTTAAACATTACTCCTTTTGATAACTGGGTTAGTGAGAGAAGTCTTTATAAATATTGGGATGAGGTTAGGGAGATTTTGGAAAAAAATGGGGCTTTATATGAAAAAGACGGGAAAATATGGTTAAAATCAAGTCAATTTAAAGACGAAAAAGATAGAGTAGTGGTTAGAGAAGACGGGCGTCCTACATATTTAGCCGGCGATATAATTTATCACTGGGATAAATTTAAAAGAGGTTATGATAGATATATAAATATTTGGGGAGCAGACCACCACGGATATATTGCAAGGGTAAAAGCTGCTATTAAATTTCTTGGATTTGACCCAGAAAAACTTGAAATACTTCTCTCTCAAATGGTAAGACTCCTAAAAGGCAAAGAACCTTATAAAATGAGTAAAAGGGCTGGAAATTTTATATTGGTTAGAGATGTTGTTGAGGATGTAGGAGCTGATGCTTTGAGATTTGTATTTTTAACAAAAAAAGCTGATACTCATCTTGAATTTGATGTTGATGATTTGAATAAAGAGGATGCAAGCAATCCAAACTATTATGTAAATTACGCTCACGCAAGAATTAGGAGCATTTTTAGAAATAAAGGAATTGATTACGATGATGTTAAAGGGGTTGAGTTAAAAAATCTAACAGAAGATGAAAAGGATTTATTGTTTTTAGCTCTTCAACTTCCATATGTGCTTGAAGATGCGTTTAGTGCAAGAGAACCTCACCGTCTTACAAATTATTTAATAGACCTTGCAAGCGAGTTTCATAGCTTTTATAACAAAAACAAAGTAATTGGAAGTGATAGAGAAGATATTAGACTAAAAATTTTAGCGGTTGTTGGAAGTATTATTAAACTAGG
>JAMOSZ010000066.1 GCA_027062625.1 Nautiliaceae bacterium | reverse complement strand
ATAAAAGTTTTTATGAACTTGACGAACATCAAAAAAAACTTATTCTAAATGGAACGGCTTATGAGATTGAGTTTAATTATGGAAAATATAAAATCTCAAAAAAATGGCCAGGACTAAAACAGATAGCCCTTGATTTGTATAAAGATGATATTAGTGAAATTATGAGCGAAAAAATATGCCCTACTTGCAAAGGATTTAGATTAAAGCAAGAAAGCCTCTCAGTAAAAGTAGCAGGAAAAACAATAGGTGAAATTATCTCAATGCCAATAGAAAGAGCGTATGAATTTTTTAAAGATGAAAAAAATTTTAATTTTTTGACAAACCAACAAAAAAAGATAGCTAATCCTATATTAAAAGAGATTCGTGAGAGACTCTTTTTCTTAGTTGACGTTGGGCTTGGGTATCTAACACTTCATCGCGATGCAAGGACAATAAGCGGAGGAGAATCTCAAAGAATAAGAATTGCATCTCAAATTGGAAGCGGACTAACTGGGGTAATGTATGTTTTAGATGAGCCAAGTATTGGTCTTCACGAAAGAGATACGATTAAACTCATAAACACTCTTAAAAATTTAAGAGATAGAGGAAATAGCGTAATAGTAGTAGAACACGACAGAGAAACAATACTAAATGCCGATTTTATAGTAGATATTGGACCTGGTGCTGGGAAGTATGGGGGCGAAGTGGTATTTGCTGGAAGTGTAGAAGAGTTATTAAAAAGTGATACAGAGACTGCAAAGTATTTAAGAAAAGAAAAAGATATAAACTATCAAAAAAACCGCCCTCAAAAAGAGTGGATAGAGATAAAAAATGTAAATATACACAACATAAAAAATCTTGATGTAAAAATTCCCCTAAGAAATTTAGTATGCGTTACAGGAGTTAGTGGGAGTGGAAAAAGTTCACTAATACTCCAAACCCTCCTTCCAGTTGCCAAGGAGATATTAAACCACGCCCATAAAATCCAAAAAGTAAAAGGGGTTGAGATTAAGGGACTAAAACAGCTTGATAAGGTAATTTATCTTGACCAAAGTCCAATTGGAAGGACCCCAAGAAGTAACCCAGCAACTTATACCGGGGTATTTGACGATATAAGGGCTTTGTTTGCATCTACCCCAGAGGCTCAAATTAGAGGTTATACACCTGGGAGATTTAGCTTTAATGTAAAGGGAGGAAGATGTGAAGTTTGCAAAGGTGAAGGTGAGATAAAAATTGAGATGCATTTTTTACCTGATGTAATGGTAACTTGTGAGGCGTGTGGAGGTAAAAGATATAACGAACAAACTCTTGAAATAAAATATAAAGGCAAATCAATTGCTGATGTTTTGGAGATGAGTGTAGATGAAGCGTATGAATTTTTTGAGAAAATCCCAAAAATAAAAGCCAAACTAAAAACCCTAAAAGATGTTGGACTTGGATACATAACCCTTGGTCAAAATGCAACAACCCTAAGCGGCGGGGAAGCTCAAAGGATAAAACTTGCAAAAGAACTTAGCAAAAAAGATACGGGTAACACTCTTTATATTTTAGACGAACCAACAACTGGTTTGCACTTTAAAGATATTGATAATTTAATGAAAGTTTTACAACATCTAGTAGACCTTGGAAACAGCGTAATTGTAATTGAGCATAATTTAGACTTTATAAAAAATGCTGATTATATTATAGATATGGGACCACAAGGCGGAAGCAAAGGTGGAAGAGTAATTGCCACTGGAAGCGTAAAAGAGATTATTGAAAAATACAAAGATATAAGTTATACGGCAAAATATTTGTCAAAAGAGTTAAAAAGATGATATAATTTTATCAACAAAACGGGCAAAAATTTAAAAAAAAGGTGATTTTAGCCGTTTTTGTCAAATTTTGCCACATTTTTAAAAAGTTCTTTGAAAACCCGAAATTTAGGTAAAAAGTCGCAAAAATGTCGCAAAAAAAATTTTAATCTTATTTTAATGTTTCCTTTAAAAGTCCCAAAGTTATGGGATGTGGAAACCAAAAGACCCGCCAAGGGGATTGCGACAAAAAACTGCCTCTTACCACCATTTCCAAATAGGAATAAGTGGAAACCAAAAGACCCGCCAAGGGGATTGCGACAGAGTCTACTTTCTCTTTTAGATTACACGGCAACTCTTCCGTGGAAACCAAAAGACCCGCCAAGGGGATTGCGACTGACAACCCTTCTGGTAATCCTATGTCAATGAAGTGGAAACCAAAAGACCCGCCAAGGGGATTGCGACTGACAACCCTTCTGGTAATCCTATGTCAATGAGTGGAAACCAAAAGACCCGCCAAGGGGATTGCGACGTAAGGTTACTACTAATTTGTTCCCTTCAACTTTAAAGTGGAAACCAAAAGACCCGCCAAGGGGATTGCGACTATAGACTGCAACTGCTGGATACTCAGTTAAATATTTTTGGTGGAAACCAAAAGACCCGCCAAGGGGATTGCGACGCAGTTTCAGTATTAACTTTAAAATACCACTTAATTATTTGTGGAAACCAAGAGACCCGCCAAGGGGATTGCGACTTTCTTCGCAGAAAATCATTTTTTCTCTTGCTGTGGGTGGAAACCAAAAGACCCGCCAAGGGGATTGCGACACGTCTAGAAACGCTAACAATCTAGATTTTTTAATAGTGGAAACCAAAAGACCCGCCAAGGGGATTGCGACTATACAAAACAACGTCTTCGCAAACTTCATGTTGAATGGAAACCAAAAGACCCGCCAAGGGGATTGCGACTTCATAAACTTTAAATTTAAGTTTAAAATCTTTTTGTGGAAACCAAAAGACCCGCCAAGGGGATTGCGACTGTCGGCATTATGCCCAACAACAAAAGCTATTGCTCCGTGGAAACCAAAAGACCCGCCAAGGGGATTGCGACTCAATTAATTCAACTTTTATATTCTCCTCATCAATATCCTGCGTGGAAACCAAAAGACCCGCCAAGGGGATTGCGACTGTCGGCATTATGCCCAACAACAAAAGCTATTGCTCCGTGGAAACCAAAAGACCCGCCAAGGGGATTGCGACTTAAATCACTTGATGAAATTCCGTCTGCCTCTCTATATTGTGGAAACCAAAAGACCCGCCAAGGGGATTGCGACGAAGAAAAGACAATGTTGTTTTAGAGATTAAGAAAAAAGTGGAAACCAAAAGACCCGCCAAGGGGATTGCGACCATTATATTCTTTTTTATTACTTGAATAATGCAACGGTGGAAACCAAAAGACCCGCCAAGGGGATTGTGATAATAAATTCATAATAGAGTAAGTTATAAAGCAAGACTAATTTAAATAGATAAATTTTCTCAATTTCAAAAACGGGTAGGGGATGTGAATAGATAAATTATCAAAAAGAAAATGGACTTGTTCTTATTGCAATACTACTATTTAATTATTCATTAACGAGGTGATATCAAAGTAAAATCTGCTTCCTTTTCCTTTTTGGCTTTCTATTTGTAGAGTTGTTGAGTGGAGTTTTAAAATTTGTTCTACGATATAGAGTCCAAGTCCAAGAGAGTTGTCCCAATCGTTTTTTGCTATGCGGTAAAATTTCTCTTTTATTAAGTCAATCTCTTTTTTATCAATTCCTTTGCCTTTATCTATTACTTCAATTTTATCTCCGATTTTTACTATGACTTCATCTTTTGAATATTTAAGAGCGTTTGAGATAAGGTTTTGAAGGACTATTTCTATTAGGTTTTTATCGGCTTTTATTGTAGTTGGAGTTGAGATAAGTTTTACTCTATCATCAAACCCTTCTATAAGTTCTTTTGCTACTAAATCTACTCTAAAAGTCGTATAAGAGGGTTTTATTTTTTCAAGTTTTGTTAAAAGATAGAGTCTATCAATAAGTTCGCTAAGACGGGAGGTGTTTTTGTAGATTTTTTTTAAAAATTTGGTTTTAGTTTTTTCATCAAGGTTTGAGTTTAGGATTGTTTCAATGTATCCGTTAATAATAGAGATTGGGTTTTTAAATTCGTGAGAGATGGCTGATATTATGTCGTCTTTAAAAGAATTTTGAAGTTTTAGTTTTTTTATCTCTTTTTTTAGTTTTTTATTCTTCTCTTTTAATTTATTTATTAAATCTATCTCTTGTTTGCAAATTAACCTTTTCATTGCAATTTGTATCCAACTCCTCTTATTGATTTTATTAAGTTTGTTTTGTGGTTTAGTCTGCTTATGGCAACATTGACGCTATTTTTTGAAATTCCAAGGATTGATGCTATTTCATCTTTTGTAAAAATTTTATTTGGAGATTTGAAAAACTCTTTTAGTAGTGTAAATTCAGCATTTGTTAGAGGGATTTGAGTGTTTTTTATGGTTAGAGTATGGGTTTGGAGATTTAATTTTGCGTCTTTATAAGAGAGAATGGAAGTTTGGATTTGGTTTCTTTTTAAGACTGCTTTTACTCTTGCTATTAACTCTTTTATGGAAAATGGCTTTTTAATATAATCATCCGCTCCAACTTCAAATCCTTCTAAAATTTCATCCTCTTTTGTTTTTGCGCTAAGAAATATTACAGGGATGTTATATCCCTCTTCTTTTAACTCTTTTACAAATTTTGCTCCCTCAACAAATGGTAAATTTCTATCTACTATTAAAAGGTCTGGATTTTCTTCATTTAAAAATTGTTTAACTTTTTTGGTGTTTAAAAAACCAACAACATCAAACCCTTCTTTTTTTAGATTAAATTCAAGAAGTTCTAATAAATCCTCTTCATCCTCAATTATTGCTATTAACATTAAATATCAATCCCTTCTTTTGCAAAAAGTAGATATTTTGCGATTGTTTTGACGCTATCGCTTATTCTTTCAAGTTTTTTTGCGATGTTTAAAGTCTCTAAAACTTCGTCAATATTTTCAATCTCTTTTATTTGAATAACAAGCTCTTTATAAAGTTCATCGGCTATCTTTTCATAGCTTATTATGTTTGAATATGCATCTTCAATATTTTCGCTTTTTACTGCAAGTTTTAAAGCGGTAATTGCGCTAAGTGCATTTTGATATAAAGCTTCAATTTTTTCGTTTGGGTTTTTATATTTTTTGATGAAACCTTTTGTTGATTTTTTGATTTTTGCTAAAAATGAAGTAATTTTTAAAAACGCAATAGCTTCTCTTAAAAATTCTCCTTGGGGGTGGTAGAGTGCAATTACTTTGATTACTTCGTTGTCAAACTCTTTTAAATCAATTAAAAAAAACTCATTGCTTAATTCTTTTTTTTGCAAAGACTCTTCAATCGCTTTTATGTAATTGTAAAATTTCTCATTAAGCTCATTGATTTTTTTCTCAATAATCAATTTTGCTCCTTTTTTAAAAATTATATCATGTTTTGTTACTAAATTGTTATTTTTCTTTTTTATAATTCTAAAAACGAAAAAGGAGAGGATATGAGAAGAGTTATTAGTATAAGTTTTTTAGCAGTTAGTGCGTTTGCTTGGAGTATTAATGGGACTGGTGCATCTTTTCCATATCCAGTTTATAAACAATGGATAAAAGGTTTTTATAAAGAGACAGGTAATAGAGTAAATTATACAGCAACAGGTTCTGGGACAGGTATTAAAGAAGTTGCCCTAAGGCATGTGGATTTTGGGGGGAGCGATAAACCTTTAACTCCTGGGGAGTTAAAAAGAGCTAAGCTTTATATGTTTCCAACTGTTGTTGGAGGGATTGCGTTAGCTTATAATTTGCCAGGAGTTAATAATTTAAGATTGAGTGAAGTTGCGATTGAAGGAATAGCACTTGGGACAATTGAGTATTGGGATAATCCAGTAATTGCAAAATATAATAGAAATGTAAAACTACCTCACAAAAAAATCATATTTGTTCACAGAAGCGATAAGTCAGGGACTACTTTTAACTTTACTTACTATCTTAGCAAAATGAGTTCACTTTGGAGAAAATATTATGGTGCAAGAAAGCTTATTAACTGGCCAACTGATGAGCAAGGTAGAAGTGTAGCTGGTAAGGGTAATTTTGGAGTTAGTGCTGCAATTAAGACAAATGCTTATTCAATCGGGTATGTAGATTATGCCGATGCACTTAAAAATGGACTAAAAATGGCAACTATTCAAGGTAGAGATGGTAGATTTTATGCCCCAACTCCTTCAAGTTTTACAGAAGGTGCTGCGTATGCTGGATTTTCTCCAAAAAATGATTTTTATAAAATTATTGCTTATCCAAGAAGAGGTTATCCAATTATTGCGGCAACATTTATTTTAATTCCAAAAGAAAAAACTGATACAAATAAAAAAGTTACTACTTTCTTTAACTATGGATTCAATCACGATGAAGCGGCAAAAAAACTTGGATATGTGCCACTTCCAAAGAGTGTAAAAGCATTAGTTAGACAATATTGGAAAGAAAAAGGAATAGCTCCTTTACAATAAGGAGTTTTTTTCTTAAAATAACATTAAAAAAGGTTTTTTATGGAGACTCTTTTTAAAAGGCTATCAGCATTTAGTGCTACAATCATTCTTTTGATTCTTACAAGTATTTTTGTGGTTTTATTTATTTATGCAAAGCCTGCTATAAAAGAGTATGGAATTAAATTTTTAGTAGACCCGCGGTGGGGAGTTGTAGTGGAAAATCAAGTCTCTTCAACTCAGATTCAATCTTCAATGGATACTTCAATAAATAGTGATACTTCAATAAATGATGATGAAGATATTCCAATGGATGTTGACATTCCAACGGATAGTGATATTCCAACAGATAGTGAT
>JAMOSZ010000065.1 GCA_027062625.1 Nautiliaceae bacterium | reverse complement strand
GATAGTGATATTCCAACAGATAGTGATTTGGTAGGTCAAGATAATGATATACCAACAGATAATGATTTTTTAGCTCAAACAAATACTCCTACAAAAGCAAAAGTAATTTATGGAGGACTTATTCCAATTGTTGGGACAATCCTCTCAACTCTTATAGCGATGTTTTTTGCAGTGCCTATTGCTATGGGGATTGCTATTTTCTTATCAGAAATTGCCCCACCTTTTGTTGCTAAGCCCGTTGGAATTGCCATTGAGCTTCTTGCTGCAATTCCAAGTATAATTTATGGGATGTGGGGGCTTTTTTACTTTGGTCCTTTTGTTGCAAAAATTTTTGGGGGAAGCAGTGTTAGTTTATTGGTAGCCGGGCTTGTTTTGGGAATTATGATTATTCCTTTTATGGCTTCTTTGACGCGCGATAGTATGAATACAACTCCAAATGTCTTAAAAGAGTCAGCTTATGCTATGGGGGCTACCAAGTTTGAGGTTATAAAAGATGTAATCTTCCCATATGCAAAAAAAGGAATTATCGGGAGTATGATTTTAGCTCTTGGTAGGGCTCTTGGTGAAACGATGGCGGTTGCGTTTGTGATTGGTGGAGTCTTTAACCTTCCAAAAAAACTAACAGACCCAACAGTCTCAATTCCTGTGGTTTTAGCAAATAACTTTGCTGAGAGTAGTGGAATGAGCCTTAGTGCCCTTTTTTATTTGGCGCTTATTCTATTTGTAATTTCGTTTATTGTTATTAGTTTTGCTAAATTTTATTTTTTAAGGGATAAAAAATGAGGCTTTTTATTAACAAAGTTGTATTAATCCTCTCAACCCTTGCCGCAATTCTTGGGCTTGTTTTTCTTTTTTGGATTTTGATAACTTTTACAATTAAAGGGTTAAGCTCAATTAATTTATATATCTTTACCCACGATTTAGTGGATAACGGACTTAGAAACTTGCTTATTGGGCAGTTTGTTTTAGCTTTTATTGCAGTGCTTATAGGAGTGCCAATTGGGATGATTGCTGGGATTTATCTTCAAGAATACTCTTTTGGAAGTAAATATGCTGATATTATAAGGAATTTAAGCGATGTTATGATGTCGGCTCCAAGTATTGTAATTGGGACGTTTGTATATGCAATTATTGTAAATCCAATTGGGCATATGAGCGGTTGGGCTGGTGCAATTGCCCTTGGAATTATGATGATACCAATTGTTGTTAGGACAACGGATGATATGCTTGGGCTTGTGCCAAAAGAGTTAAGAGAAGCGGGAGTTGCAATTGGGGCTCCAAAGTATAAAGTGATTTTTGATATTATTTTAAAAGCCGCAAAAGTTGGGATAATGACTGGGCTTTTGCTTGCTTTTGCAAGGATTGTGGGAGAGACGGCTCCTTTGCTTTTTACCAGTGGAAATAGCGAATTTTTTACGCTTGATTTGAATAAAGAGTTTCCAAGCTTAACGGTTGCAATCTATAATCTTGCAACAATGCCAGATAAACATCTTGTAGATATTGCGTGGGCTGGTGCTTTTATTTTGACTTTTTTTGTATTAATTATCAATCTTCTTGGAAGATATATCGTTAAGGAGAAAAAATGAGCGATAAGGTAATGGATGTTAAGAATTTCTATTTTACATATGCCGGAGCAAGCAAGCCAAGTCTTAAAAATATAAACTTGCCAATTTATGAAAATAAAGTTACAGCCCTTATTGGTCCAAGTGGTTGTGGTAAGTCAACTCTTCTTAGGAGCTTAAATAGGATTCATGATTTGTATCCTGGGAATAAGTATGAAGGAGAGATTTTATTAAAAGACCTTCAAACAGGCAAAATGGAGAATATCCTTGAATATAAAAAGGAAAATGAGCTTATAAACCTTCGCCAAAGAGTTGGGATGATTTTTCAAAAGCCAACCCCTTTTCCGATGAGTATTTATGATAATATTGCTTATGGGCTAAGACTTCAAGGCAAAAAGAGTAAAGCTGAGCTTGATAGGAAGGTTGAAGAGGCTTTGAGGGGGGCGGCTTTGTGGAATGAGGTAAAAGATAGGCTAAAAGATGATGCAAGGGGGCTTAGCGGCGGTCAGCAACAAAGACTTTGTATTGCAAGGGCTATTGCAGTTGAGCCAGAGGTTTTGCTTATGGATGAGCCAACTAGTGCGCTTGACCCAATCTCAACAATTGCGATTGAAGAGCTTGTAACAAAGCTAAAAGATAAAGTAACAATTGTAATTGTAACTCACAATATGCAACAAGCAAGCCGTGTTAGCGATTATACCGCTTATATGTATTTAGGAGAATTAATTGAATTTGGTGAGACTGAGCAGATTTTCTTAAATCCTAAGAAAAAACATACAGCAGATTATATTGCTGGAAAATTTGGATAGGAGAGGGGATGAGAGTTGTTTTTATGGGGAGTCCAGAATATGCGGTTAAGATTTTGGATTCTCTTAATAGAAATTTTGAAGTAGTAGCAGTTTATACTCAGCCTGATAAACCAGTTGGGAGGAAAAAGATTTTAACTCCAACTCCGGTTAAAAAATATGCTATTGAAAATAACTTAAAAGTTTTAACTCCAATTTCTTTAAAAGATGAAGATGTATCAAGATTTAAGCCAGATTTTATTGTAGTGGCGGCGTATGGGCTTTTATTGCCAAAGAGCGTTTTGGATGTTGCTCCTTGTATAAACCTTCACGCTTCAATCTTGCCAAAATATAGAGGAGCAAGCCCAATTCAAAGTGCGATTTTAAATGGGGATAAATTCACAGGCGTTACTTCAATGCTTATGGATGAGGGTTTAGATACGGGTGATATTTTGGTTTGGGATTATACAGAGGTTGGTAAAAAAACAAGTATTGATTTGTTTGATGAGCTTGGGGATATTGCTTCAAATCAAATTATTTATACTCTTCAAAACTTCTCTAACATAAAGCCGCTTCCTCAAATTGATGCCATTGCAAGTTATGCAAAAAAGATAAAAAAAGAGGATGGATTTGTTGATTTTAGTGACGCTTTGGTAATGGATAGAAAATATAGAGCTTTTAAGCCTTGGCCTGGGATTTTTTGCGAGAAGTTTAAGATAAATGAGATGGAGTTTTTAAGTGAAAATGGGGAGTATAAAAGAGGCGAGATTTTAAAAATTGATAAAAGTGGGGTTGAGGTTGGATGTGAGAGAGGAAGAGTAAAACTTATAAAGGTTCAAGTTCCTGGTAAAAAGGAGGTTAGTGCTTTTGACTTTGTTAATGGCAAAAGGTTAAGGGTTGGAGAGAGTATTTTGGAAGTTTAAGAGAGAGTGGGAGATTATTTATTTAGATAAAGTTGATTCTACTCAAAAATTTTTTATTAAAAATTTAGATAATTTTAATTTACCTTCTCTTGTTTGGAGTGAGTATCAAACAGATGGGATTGGGAGTAGGGAGAATAAGTGGATTGGAAAAAAGGGGAATCTGTTTTTTAGTTTTGGAGATTTTATTTCAAACTATAAAAATGTGCCTTTACACTCTTTTTCAATTTATTTTGGTTTTTTATTTAAAAAAATTTTAAATGAACTTGGAAGCAAAGTGATAATGAAGTGGCCAAACGATATCTATCTTGATGGTAAAAAGATTGGGGGAGTGTTAACGCAGGTTAAAAAAGATTTAGTAATTTGTGGGATTGGGTTAAATCGGTTTGAGGTTGATGGGTTTGGGAAGTTGGATATTGATGTAAAAAATGATAAAATTTTGTCTGCTTTTTTAAAAAAGCTTGATAGTGGGGTTTTGTTTGGGGATGTGATTTTTGAATTTAAAGAAGAGTTTGATAGGTATAAAGGGATGTTTGGTATAGATGGTGAGCTTAGTTGGGATGGGAGTATTGTTAAAAATCAAAAAAAGGTCTATTCTTGGAGATAATTGCGATAGTAAATCCAAAAGGCGGGGTTGGAAAAACCACAACAGCGATAAATTTGGCGGCGGTGTTGGCTGAGCGTGGGAAGAGGGTATTGCTTGTTGATACTGATTTTCAAATGCACGCTACAACTTCTCTTGGAGTAAGGAAGATTGAGTATAATCTTTTTCATCTTCTAAAAAAGATTAAACATCCAAATGAAGTAATTGTTAAAACTCCTTTTAAGATAGATGTTATTCCTTCAAGTCTTGGGCTTTTGAAAGTTGATGAGATTTATTTGAATAAAAATTCTATTTTAGAGGATGTTTTACGAGAGATAGAGTATGATTATGTAATAATTGATACTCCTCCATCTTTAAATCCTTTAAATATTGATGTATTAAAGTTTGCCGATAATATCTTAATTCCAATTCAAGCAAATGTCTTTTCATTAGAGAGTTTGAAGATGTTTTTATCTACTATCTCTTTATTTAAAGCTACCGCAAATCAAAAGTTAAAAATCAAAGGGATTTTGCCGACAATTTTTATAAGAAATAGTAATTTTTCAAAACAAATTCTTCAAGATTTAAAAAGAGATTTTGGAGATAAGCTTTTTTGGGAGAGAGATGAAGTGTTAGTAATTCCTAAAAGTTTAAAAGTAGAAGAGGCGGTTAGCTTTTGTAAGCCAATTATCTATTATGATAATTCAAATATAGTTTCAAAAGCATATAGAAGGCTTGTGGATTTTATATAAAAAGGTAACAAAACTACTCTTAAATTTAGGAAAATTTATAGAAGTTATAAGATTTTTTGAAAAAGGCAATTAATTTTATGTTAAAATTTCAAAAAAAGGAGCCTTAATGTTAGACATTAATATTGGCGTAATGCTAATAATTGCCGGTATCTTTTTGGTAACGATGTTGCTTTTGAAGGTATGGTTGTTTGAGCCTTTGGTAACTTTTATGGATGAGAGGGAGGCAAAGCTAAAAGAAGAGCTTGCTATGATTTCTCAAAATACAGAAGAGACAAAAGAGCTTGAAGAGGAGATTGCAACAATTCTAAGACTTGCAAGAGAGGATGCAAGAAATATTGTTGAGACTGCAAGAAGAGCAGCACTTGAAGAGGCTAATAAGCTAAAAGCGCTAAAACAAAGAGAGATTGAAGAGGCAAAAGAGTCGCTAAAACTTCAAGCACAAAGAGAAAAAGAGAGAATTTTAAATGAGCTTAAAAAATCTGAGAGTGAAATTAAAACTCTTGTTGAGAAAAAGATAAGGAATGCGGCATGAAAAAGTTTTTGCTCTTTTTAGTAGGGGTTGTGGCTTTTGCGAGTGAGGGAAGTGGACATACAGATATTATCCCAAGGACTATTAACTTTATTATTTTTGTGGCGATTTTATGGTATTTAGTTGGAGATAAGGTTAAAAGATTTTTTGAAGAGAGAAGAGAGAGAATTGCTAAAAGATTTCAAGAAGTAGAAGAAAAATTAAGAGAGGCAAAAGCAAGAAAAGAAGCACTAAAAGCTGAGCTTGCGGAGGCTAAAAGATTAGCAGAAGAGATTATTGCGAATGCAAAAAGAGAGGCTGAATATATTAAAAATAAAATTCATCTTCAAGCAGAAGAAGAAATTGAGATTATGAATAAGCATTTTGCTGAATTTAAAGAAACTACAATGAAAAAAGCACGCCAAGAAGCTGTTAAAGAGTTTATGAAAGATGTGTTAAAAGATGTGCATATTACAAGCGAAGATGCAGCAAAACTTATTTTAAAGGCGTAAAATGGTAGTTGATAAATATGTAAAAGCACTTATTCAAGCAGTTGATAAAGATGAGCTTATAAAAATTTATGAAGCAATTAGCAAGTTAGCAGCAGTTGCAAAAGAAGAAAAATTTATTTTACTTGTAAAATCTCCAATTATTTCAATTGATGAGAAAGTAAAAATTTTAAAGCAAATCACAGGATGTGAGAGTAAACATTTTGAGAATTTTATGAGAATTTTGCTTGAAAATAAGAGAATTGACCTTTTAAAAGATATTGCAAAAAGGTTATATGCAGAAATCTCAAATCTTATGAATGTTTATGAGGGTGTAGTTGAAGGTAAAGTTAGTGATATGACTATAAAAGCTCTTGAAGTTAAACTTTCTAAGAAATTTAATGCAGAAATTAAGCTTGCAAAAAAAGATGTAGATGTTAATGGTATTAGAGTTTATGTGAATGTATTAGATGTTGAAGTTTCAATTTTAGAAGATAGAATTAAGCAAAATTTAATTTCACAAATTCTAAAAGCAATCTAAACGAAAGGAGTATAAGTGGTACAGGAAATTACTCAAATTATAAAAGAGAGAATTGAAAATTTTGAACTTAAAGTGGATGTAGAAGAGGTAGGGAAGGTTATCTATTCAGCAGACGGAATTGCTAAGGTTTATGGTTTAACTAAAGTTATGGCTGGTGAGATGGTTGAATTTGAAACAGGCGAAAAAGGGCTTGTATTTAACCTTGAAACTGATAATGTTGGGGTTGTTGTTTTAGGTAAAGGGACAGAAATTACAGAAGGTAGCTCAGTTAAAAGACTTGGGAAGTTAATCTCAGTTCCAGTTGGAGATGCGTTAATTGGTAGAGTTGTAAACGCTCTTGGTGAACCAATTGATGGTAAAGGACCAATTGAAGCGGCTGAATATAGATATGTTGAAGAAAAAGCGCCTGGAATTATGGCAAGAAAATCAGTTCACGAGCCTCTTCAAACAGGTATTAAAGCAATTGATGCGCTTGTTCCAATTGGTAGAGGGCAAAGGGAGCTTATTATTGGGGATAGACAAACTGGTAAAACAACAGTTGCAATTGATACAATCTTAAATCAAAAAGGTCAAGATGTAATTTGTATTTATGTTGCAATTGGACAAAAACAATCAACCGTTGCAAATATTGTAAGAATTCTTGAAGAGCATGGGGCAATGGATTATACTATTGTAGTAAATGCGGGAGCTGCTGAGGCTGCATCTTTGAAATTTTTAGCACCATATTCAGGTGTAACTATGGGTGAATATTTTAGAGATAATGGAAGACATGCTTTAATTGTTTATGATGATTTAAGCAAACATGCAGATGCATATAGAGAAATGTCACTTCTTCTTAGAAGACCACCAGGAAGAGAAGCGTATCCGGGTGATGTATTCTATCTACACAGTAGATTACTTGAAAGAGCGGCAAAACTTAATGATAAACTTGGAGCTGGAAGCTTAACAGCACTTCCAATTATTGAAACAAAAGGTGGGGATGTTGCGGCATACATTCCAACAAACGTAATCTCAATTACAGATGGACAAATTTTCCTTGAAACTAACCTATTTAATAAAGGTATTAGACCAGCAATTAATGTAGGTTTATCAGTAAGTAGGGTTGGGGGTGCAGCTCAAATTAAAGCTATGAAACAAGTTGCAGGAACTCTTAGACTTGAACTTGCGCAATATAGAGAGCTTGAAGCATTTGCTCAGTTTGCAAGTGATTTGGATGAAGCAAGTAGAAAACAATTAGAACGTGGACAAAGACTTGTTGAGATTCTAAAACAACCAGCTCATCAACCACTTCCAGTTGAAAAACAAGTAGTAATTATTTACGCTGGTACAAGAGGATATTTGGATGATATTCCAGTAAAAGCGGTTAGAAGATTTGAAGAGGAGCTTTATCCATTTATTGAAACAAAATATCCTCAAATTTTTGAAAAAATTAGAAGTGAGAAAAAAATCTCAGAAGAGACAGAAGAGCTACTTAAAAAAGCATTAGAAGAATTTAAGGCTCAGTTTAATCCAGAAGGATAGTAAATGGCAACTTTAAAAGAATTAAAAGCAAAAATCACTAGCGTAAAAAATACTCAAAAAACGACGCGAGCTATGAAGCTCGTATCAACTGCAAAACTCAAAAGGGCAGAAGAAGCTCTTTTGATGTCGCGTGAATATGCAAGAAAAATTGATGAAGTAATCAAAGAAATTTCAGCAAAGCTTGCAAGTATTAAAGATTCAATTTCTCTTAGAGCTTTTGCTGAGATTAATGAGGTTAAGAAAGTAGATTTAATTGTCGTAACGGCTGATAAAGGGCTTTGTGGTGGATTTAATATCCAAACAATCAAAGCTACTCTTGCTAAAATAGATGAATTAAAAGCTAAAAATATTAAGATTAGGCTAAGGGTAATTGGTAAAAAGGCAATTGAGTATTTTAGATTTGTTGGTATTGAGATGTATGAAGAGATTGAGGGGTTATCAAGTGCTCCAAATTATGAAAAAGCAGCAGAAGTAATTGAAAAAAGTTATGAAGACTTTGTAAATGAAGAAATTGATAATATAATTTTAATTTACAATGGGTATGTAAATAAACTTACCCAAAGAGTGCATGTAAAAGAGCTTTTGCCAGTAGAAGTTGAGAGTGAGTCAAAAGAAGAATTTTTGGAAGTTGAACCAACGGATGATTATGAAATGATTTTGGAGAGTTTAGTAAAAAAATATCTTGAATATACAATGTATTATACTTTGCTTGATTCGCTTGCAGGAGAGCATAGTGCAAGAATGCAAGCAATGGATGCGGCAACAAACAATGCCCAAGAGATGGTAAAACAACTTACTCTTGAATATAATAAAGTAAGACAAGAGAATGTTACAAGAGAATTGATTGAGATTGTAACAGCAATTGAAGCAATGAAGAAAAAGTAAAGGAGTAAAATGGAAGGTAAAGTAATACAAGTTTTAGGTCCTGTTATTGATGTTGAGTTCAACGGAGATAAAGTACCTGAAATTAATGAGGCGTTAATTGTTGAATTTGAGGTTGAAGGTAAAAAGAAAAAAGTTGTTTTAGAAGTTGCAGCTCAAATTGGTGATAATGTTGTAAGAACTATTGCAATGGATTTGACTGATGGACTTACAAGAGGAGAGAAAGTTATTGCAACTGGTGCACCCATTAAAGTTCCAGTTGGAGAAGCGGTACTTGGAAGAATTTTCAATGTAGTTGGTGACCCAATTGATGAGGGTGAACCAATTCCAGCTGATGTGCCAAGATGGTCAATTCACAGAGATCCACCTCCATTTGAAGAGCAATCAACAAAAATGGAAGTTTTTGAAACTGGTATTAAGGTAGTAGACTTACTTTGTCCATATATGAAAGGTGGTAAAACTGGTCTATTTGGTGGGGCTGGTGTTGGTAAGACGGTTATTATTATGGAGCTTATTCATAACGTTGCTTATAAGCATTCTGGATACTCTGTATTTGCGGGGGTTGGTGAGAGAACAAGGGAAGGTAACGACCTTTATCACGAAATGAAAGAGAGTGGGGTACTTGATAAAGTTGCCCTTTGTTATGGACAAATGAATGAGCCTCCTGGATGTAGAAATAGGGTTGCAATGACTGGACTTACAATGGCTGAATATTTTAGGGATGAAGAAAATAGAGATGTGTTGATGTTTATTGATAATATATTCAGATTTGCACAAGCTGGTGCAGAGATGAGTGCTTTGCTTGGTAGAATTCCAAGTGCGGTTGGATATCAGCCAACACTTGCAACTGAAATGGGAAGACTTCAAGAGAGAATTACATCAACTAAAAAAGGTTCTATTACATCAATTCAAGCAGTATACGTGCCAGCTGATGACTTAACAGACCCAGCACCAGCAGCAGTTTTTGCGCATCTTGATGCAACAACGGTTTTAAATAGAAAAATTGCTGAAAAAGGTATTTATCCAGCGGTTGACCCACTTGATTCAACAAGTAGAATTCTTGACCCTCAAATTGTAGGTGAGAGACATTATAGAGTTGCAAGAGGAGTGCAAGAAGTTCTTCAAAAATATAAAGACTTACAAGATATTATTGCAATTCTTGGTATGGATGAGCTTAGTGAAGAAGATAAACTTATTGTTCAAAGAGCAAGAAAAATTGAGAAATTCCTCTCTCAACCATTCTTTGTTGCAAAAGTGTTTACCGGAGCTGATGGTAGATATGTAGAGCTTGAAAAAACAATTGAAGGATTTGAGAAAATTTTAAATGGTGAAGTTGATGACTTACCAGAAAATGCATTTTATATGGTAGGAGATTTGGACGAGGCTATTGAAAAAGCTAAAAAGATGCAACAAAAGGCTTAAAAATGAAAATTAGTATCGTAACTCCCCTTGGGAAAATTTTTGAGGGGGAAATAAAAGAGGCTACTTTTCCTGGAAGTGAAGGGGAGTTTGGTGTCCTTGATGGACACGCTCCTTTGGTAACTACTCTAAATCCAGGAGTTATTACTTTAAAAAAAGTTGATGGAGGTGAGGAAGTTATAGCGGTTAATTGGGGATATGTAGAAGTTACTCCGGATCATATTAATGTATTAGTTGACGGTGCGGTGCCTGTTGCAGGAAGTAGTGAGAGTGAGATTGCAGAGGCTATTGAGAGAGCAAAACAATTAATCAAAGATGCTACCGATTCAGATGCATTGGTAGCAGCAGTAGAAGCAAAGATAGAAAGTGCAGCACGCAGCATTTAACATCCTAGCTAACCCTATTAGCATTATTGTAATAGGGTGGTTAGCGATTTATCTTTTTTTAGTGTTGTTTATTTTCTTTTATAAATATTTAGGATTATCATCTTGGCTAAAAAAAGAGCAAGAGGCACTGAATGCGGTTTATATGGTGCAAGATAATTTTCCTGTAAATTCATCTTTGTATCCGTGTTTGCAAAAGGCAAGAAAAATTAATGAATATACTTTTGATGCGTGTATAGAAGAAGTAAAAAGGAAAGCTCAAAAAGGGCTTGTATTTTTGAGTATTATTGCATCAACTGCGCCTTTTATTGGACTTTTTGGAACAGTTGTTGGGATATTGAATGCTTTTGCTGGGATGAAAAGTGTTTCAACTCTTAATATGATAGCCCCTGCAATTGCAGATGCTTTGATTGCAACGGCAATTGGTATTATTGTAGCAGTGCCAGCTTATAGTTTTCATCAAATTTTAATGGATAAAGTAGAAGATTTACTTGCAATTTTGAAAATGGAAAAGGATATTTATCTAAGCAAATGAAAAAGCCAGAATTAAACATTACTCCATTTGTTGATATTATGCTTGTGTTGTTAGCAATTCTTATGGTAAGTGTTACAGTTTCTACTTATCAAGAAAAGACAGTTAATTTGCCAGAGGGGAGTAAAACTACTCCCGCGGCAAAAAAAGCTACTATTACAATTACTATCCCAAATTCTAAATATGTAATAGTAAATGGAATGAAACTTAGTTTAAAAAATTTTTTAGAAGAGTTTAATCTAAAATTTGGTAAATATAATAAAAATTCATTAGTTTATATTGCCGCTGATAAAGATATAAAATATGGCACTTTTATGAGAGTTTATGCAAGCGTTGTGAAAACTGGATTTACTCAAATAGGGCTTCTTACTAAATGAGATTGATTGTATCTTTAATTTTAACTTTAATAGTCTATTCTATAATAGTTTTTATTTTTGTTAAATGGGTAATTTTTGCAACTCCTAAAAAAGAAAGGAAAGTTTTTATTCATACGGCTATTATTAAAGCCAAAGGTAATAAGCCACATATTAAAAAGGTTAAGAAGATAAGAAAAGTTGCAAAAAAAGAGATAAAAGTTCCTCATCCAAAACCTAAAAAAAGTGTGCCAAAACCGGTTAAGGTTGCTAAAACTCCTAAAAAGGTAGGTTCAAAAACAAATATTGAAAGAGGCGGGGAAGTTGGATTTAAAGATATTTTCCAAAATGTAGAAGCTAATGTCCCAACATCACCTCCAAAGCTTCAAAAACTTGAAATGAGTAGATTTAAAGGAGAGACTTTAAAAAAGGTTGAGAGTTCTTTAAATAAAGTGAATTTAATAAAAGTTGAAGTCTCTTATAAAGATAATAGTGCAAAGCCTCTTGGAGCTGATAAGATTGATTTGATTCTTGGTAAAATTCAAGAATTTTGGTATAGTTTTTCAAGTGTGCCACAAGAGTGGGCAAGAGTAAATATTGTTAATAAAAATGGTAAAATTTTTGTTAGAATTTTAGATACGAATTTAGATGAAGCTTCTCAAAAGAAATTGATTGAGGGGCTTCAAAGTTTGGATTTAGGAAAAGAGAGTTTTAATTTAGATGTTTTACTTCAAACAAAGGTTAAGAAATGAAAAAGTTATTGATTTTATTAATTGGGGTTTTTATTTTTGCAAAGGAATTTGTTATTACAAAGTATTTGGATGAGAAGCCAGTTATTGGGGTAGAGATTGAGGCTCCTGGTAAAGTTGCAAAGTTGATTAATAATGATTTTAATGTTTTGGACCATTTTATTTTGGATAAAGGTTCAAACTTTAAAGTTAAGTTTGAGTATCAAGGAAATAGTTTAAAAGTGACTTACATAAGAGATGAGAGTCCGATTTTAATTAAAAATTATAAATCAAACTCACCTTCGTTTTATCCATTTTTAGTGCATAGGGCAATTTATGATTTGAATAACTATTTTAGTTTGCAACCAGCTGGATTTTTAATAAGAAAAGTAGTTTATGCTATGTTAACGGCTCCAAGACAATCTTCAATTTATCTTGGAGATTATACTCTAACTTATAAAAAAAGAATTATTACTGGTGGGCTTAATATTTTTCCAAAATGGGCGGATAAAAATCAAAGGACGATTTATTTTACTAAGTTAAATACTCTACCTGAGCTTTATAAATTTGATATTTATACTGGAAAATTAACAAAAATTATGCAAAGTCCAGGGATGCTTGTAGTCTCCGATGTTAAAGGAGATAATCTTTTGCTTACTATGGCAAAAAATGGAGAGCCTGATATTTATATCTATAATTTAAAATCTCACTCTTTAAAACAAATTACTACTTATCCTGGAATTGATGTGAGTGGGAAATTTTTAGGAGATGATGCGATTGCTTTTGTTTCTGATAGATTTGGAACTCCTTGTGTGTTTGAAAAAAATTTAACAACTGGTAATGTTATTAGGTTGTTAGCTCATGGTAAAAATCAAATAGGGCTTGATGTTTATAAAAATAAATTAGTGATAAGTAGTAGAGAAACAAATAATGCGTTTGGACCAAATACTTTTAATCTCTTTTTAATTGATATTGATAGCGAAGGGCTTAGAAGACTTACTATGAAAGGGCAAAATAATTTTCCAAACTTTTCTGTAAATGGAACTTCTGTTATGTTTATAAAAAAAGAGAATTTTGCAAGTAAAATTGGTATAATACGCTTAAATGAGGATAAAATTTTCTATTATCCTCTAACTAAAAAACTTCAATCATTTGATTGGTAAAAGGAGAAAAAATGATTAAAAAGTTAGGTCTTATTAGCGGAGTAGCAGCAGTTTTATTGATGCTTGGGTGTTCAAATAAGCAACCAAATTTAGAAAATGCTCAGTTAGAAACAAATCAAACTCAACAAAAAGTAGTTCAAAATGAGCAAAATAAACCTACTCAAACTCAAAAAAGTGAAGTAAATGAAAAGGTACAACAAGAAAAAATTAAACTTGCACAAAATATTAAACAAAAACAAGAAAATGAAAAACAATTTGCTCAAAATGTGGCAGATATAGTTGTTTACTTTGATTTTGATAAATACAATATCAGACAAGATCAATGGCCAAAAGTGCAAAAACTTGCTGATTTAATAAAGTCTCATCCTGGAAAATATACAATTAGAATTGAGGGTAACTGTGATGAATGGGGGACAGAAGAGTATAACTATGGACTTGGAATTAGAAGAGCAAATAGCGTAAAAAATGCTTTAATTAAACTTGGAGTTGACCCAAATCAACTTACTATTATTAGTTATGGAGAGTTAAATCCTGTTTGTACGGCTCATGCAAAATGGTGCTGGGCTAAAAATAGGAGAGATAACTTTACTTATCTTCCATAGTTAAAGGGATTAGATGAAAAAAATTCTTATTTTCCTCCCTTTTTTTCTTTTAGCAGAAGTAAATCCGTTTGGTGCTGGTATTCAATCGGCTGAGAATGGAGAGCCTTATGGATTAACTCCCCAAGAGAGAGCAATTTTAAATAATAAAAAAGCGATAGAAACTCTTAAAAAAGAGCTTCAAAATGTTCAAAAAAAGCTTCAATTAGAAGTTGTGAAGTATGATGAGCAGTTAAATAATTTGAATGTAAAAGTTGCGGCATTTCAAACATTGGTAGATGAAGTAAACTCTTTAAAAACTGAAATTGCTTCTTTGAGAAAAGATGTAACTAAAAATAAAGAAGATATTGCAATTATTAATAACAAACTAAAAAAGTTAGAAGAGAGAGTTTTGCAATTAGAAGGGAATGTAGCTTCTGTTGAGCAAAATATCTTGAATATGGCAAAGCAACAAAATGAAAATTATATGGCTTTAAAAGAAGCTATTAATACAATTATTCGTCAGCTAAAAAATCAAAAACCTCCAACTCCAAAAGAAGCTCTTAAAAAAGCAAAAGAGTTTTTTAGGGAAGGTAAGTATGAAAAAGCAAAAGAGTACTTTTTATACACTCTTAGCAAAAATTATGCCCCAGCTTCAAGCGCTTTTTATTTAGGAGAGATTGCTTATAAAAGAGGGGATTATAATAGTGCTTTGGCTTATTATAAAAAGAGTGTAGAGATTTATCCTAAAAAAACTTACTTTACTCCAATTTTACTCTATCATACAGCTTTATCTTTTGAGAAGATTGGAAATAAAAAGTTAGCAAAACTTACTTTTGAAAAGTTAATTAGAGATTTCCCAAATTCAAAATATGCAAAACTTGCAAAAAATGAGTTGTCAAAGCTGCAATAATTTGATATAATTAAAAGTTATAACACAAAAAAGGAAAAATATGGCAAAAGTTTATGGAATTGAATATACGGTTAAAAATTCAAAAGGTGAAGTTGTTGATTCTAATAAAGGAGGAGCTCCTCTTGAATTTATAGCTGGAAAAGGTCAAATTATCCCAGGTCTTGAAAAAGAAGTTGAGAAAATGGAAGTTGGTGAAGAAAAAGTTGTAGTAGTGCCTGCAAAAGAGGCTTATGGTGAGAGAAATGAAGAGCTTATTGAAAAACTTCCAAGAGAGCAGTTCCAAGGAATTGAACTTCAAAAAGGTATGACTCTTTATGGACAAACTCCTGATGGTCAAACTATTGCAGTAAGAGTTGTTGATTTTGATGATAAAGAGGTTACAATTGATTATAATCATCCACTTGCTGGTGAAGATTTAACTTTTGAAGTTAAAGTAGTTAGTAAAAGAGATGCAACTCCTGAGGAAGAGTTAACTGGACAAATTGGAGCACAAGGCGGACATTGAGGAAGTAGAAACTGCGGATGTGGTCACTAAGACCACTTCTTGCTTTTTATAAGATAGTCTCTGGCACTAAAACTTATTGGCTTTATCAAAAATTCAAAAAGAATACTCTCTCTGATAAATTAAAAGTGCGTAAGCAAGTAAGATATGTTAAATTCTCTAAAACCGAGTATCGTTAAAACTTAACCATCATAAAAATATCGGCACAAAGCGTATCTCCCGATTCCAAACGAATATGGAGGAGAGGAGCTGTGTTTTGTTGTGTGAGATAATACCCACAAATCTTCTCGTAAGGAGGCTCCACCTATAATGCGTAGCATTTAGGGGGAGAAGTACACTGAATTTTTGCTGTAAAGTTATTAGTTTTAGCCGTAAAGATGATTATATTTGAATTGCTTTTTGCATATTTTAAAGTTAAGATTCATTTGGCAACTACCGCCAAAACCATTGCCTTTTAAGACAGTGATGAAAGGCGGATAAAAAATTCTCGGAAATTAAATTTCCATTGGAGTTTTTTTGTTAAAATTATAAATAACAATAACCAAGTTAAGCCTATAAAACGAGTAGGGGTGGGAGAAGTGTGGAGGTAGCTCTGGTGGGGTTTGTTTATACAGACTAGTCATCTACCAATAAAGCAGGAAGCTTTGCCTGTTCACCTTCATAAGGGGTTTAATTAATAATTTAAGCGGGAGAGTTACCCCCCTCCCACAAAATTTAAAGCCTCTACTTTGTCATTCTCTTTTAATTTATACTTATCCCATTCATCTTTTTTTACGATTTTCATATTAACAGCCACTGCCATTGTCTTATCAAGTACTTTTAAATCTTCAAGGAGGTCTTTTATACTAATTCCTTTTCTTACCTCTTTTTCAATTCCGTTGATTGTAATTTTCATTCTCCCTCCTAAACACTAATCTCTTTAATATCTCCAATATCTAAAAACTCTTTATAAATTGAAGCTATTAGGCTTTTTCTGTTGTGTTTTATTCTCTCATCTTCAACATTTACCATAACATTATCAAAAAATTTATCAATTAAAGGTTTTAAAGAGAGTAAAAAGTCAAGTTTTTTTTCTTTATCTTTTATCTCTTTTACTTTTTTAAACTCCTCCCAAAGTTTTTTCTCTTCATCTCTTTCAAAAAGCTTCTCATCTACTTTTATTGAATTTAGATCAAAATCCTTTACGATATTTGCAACTCTTTTAAAAGTGGTGCTTAATTCTTTAAAGTCTTCACTCTCAACTACTTCATTTAGAAGTTTTATCTTTTTATCAATTTCAAGTAAATTACTCTCACCAGTTGCAAGTACTGCTCTAATTACTGATGGATTTACATTATAAAATTTATAGAGTCTTTCAAAAATAAACTCTTTTACTTTGTTTGTATCTAAATTTTTGTAATTACTTTTAAGATTATTTATTGTTTTTTCAATATCAATAGGGAGGTTGTTTTGAATTGCAATTTTTATAATGTTTGAAGCTGAGCGTCTAAGTCCAAATGGGTCTTTGTTTCCTTTTGGAATTTTACCGATGCTAAAAAGGGCTAAAATATTATCCAAATTTCTTGAAATATTAAGGAGAGCCGATGTTTTGTTTGAGACTTTGTCTTTATATTGTTCTTTTATAGCTACTGCTATCTCTTCATCAACGCCGGCTTCTTTTGCATAGTAATACCCCATAATTCCTTGAAGCTCTGTAAATTCATATACCATCTCACTCAAAAGGTCCGCTTTTGCAAGGTTTATTGCTTTTTTGACTTTGTCTTTGTTGGCGTTTAATTTATCGCTTAAATATTCTCCTATCTTTTCTTCTCTTTTTACTTTCTCATACATATTTCCAAGCTCATCCATAAAAACTATATCTTTTAGCCCATCAATCCCAAGCCCATTTTTTAGGTCATTTTCCCAAAAGAAAAGGGCATCGCTAAGTCTTGCACGCAAAACTTTTTCGTTTCCTTTTACAATCTTACTGAAATCATCAGTAAAAGCGTTGCTAACAACCACAAAAGCGTTTGTGAGTTGTCCATTTTTATAAACTGGGAAGTATCTTTGATGCTCTTTCATTGAGGTTATTATAACTTCTGGGGGTAAAATTAAAAATTTTTCGTCAAATTTTCCAAGCAAAGCTGTTGGATATTCTGTAATTGTTACAATCTCTTCTAAAAGCTCCTTGTCAACTTCAACTTTTACACTCTCTTTATTCTCTATCTCTTTAATTTCTCTTAAAATTTTATCTCTTCTCTCATCCTGAAAAACTATAACTCCCTTTTTATCAAGCTCACAAAAATATTTTCCCACAAAATCAATAAAAATTTTCTCTTTAAATACCCTGTGAGGTAGTGTAAAGTTACTTGAAGTTGTGCAGTAAGCATTAAAAGTTAAAGCCTCATCCTCAATCATACACAAAATCCAGCGAATAGGTCTTATAAACTCCTCTTTACAATTTCCCCATTTCATACTTTTTCCAAAATTTAAACTCTTTAACCACTCTTTTATCATTTGTGGCAAAAGTTCTTTTGCCTCTTTTCCTTTTTTTATCTCTTTATAATATAAAAATTCGCTATTACCTCTTTTTTTAAACTCCACTTTTTCTTTTGGGATATTTAGTTTTTTAACAAACCCTTCAAGTGCCTTTGGATTTTTATCTACAATTGCTTTTGGGGCTCCCCAGTGCTCAATTTCTCTATCTTTTTGTCTTAGTGGAAATTCCCTATGCCAAAGCACTAAGCGGCGGGGAGTGTAAAAAAATTGAAAACCTGTTTTTAAATCATACTTTTCTAAAATATCAAGCCATTTTTTTTCAATATTTGGAAGTTCTTTTAAAAAAGGGATTGCTGGAAGTTCTTCTGTGCCTATTTCAATAAGTAGCGGTTTTAACATTTTTAACCTTTTTTTATTGCAATTTTACCAAAAATGGTGATATAATAAATTTACTTCCTAAAAAGGGGGAGGATGAAAAAGATTTTAATTTTGATTTTTGGGGTTATTATGTATGGTATGAATTTATACTCACCGGATTTTTCTACTCGTATTAAGTTAGAGCAAGTTTATACTCTTTGTGGTGGTAAGAATATCTCACCTGAGCTGGTTTGGAGTGGTGCTTCAAAAAATACAAAATCTTTTGCTATTACAATGTTTGACCCAGATGCTCCAACAGACCATGGTTGGTGGCACTGGATGGTTGTAAATATTGCTCCAAACATTAAAGTTTTTCCAAAGGGAGCTGGAAGCGTTAAGAGTCCTTATTTTAACCTTGGATATCAGACAATAAATGATTATGGAGAGATTGGATATGGGGGACCTTGTCCACCGCCTGGACCTCCTCACAGATACATTATTACAGTTTATGCGTTAAATGTAAGTGAGCTAAATGTAAGTAAGGATATAACTCCCCAAGATTTAGCTGAAATTATTCAAAATTACGCAATTGATAGTGCCTCTATTATGGGGTATTATCAAAGAGGTTGGAGGTAAGTTTTTACCAAATTACGCCGTAAAGCCCTTGCTTTTAGCCCTTACCCAATCAGCCAAGGGGATATAAGGCGATAAAAGATTTTTGGGAGTTTATCTCCTTTGGAAATCTCAAAAAGTAGTTAATAGCAGGAGAGATTTTTTTCACAAATTAGCAAATGAACTTGCTAAAAAGTATCACGATAGAGAAAATGCAAGTATAAATATTTGTAGGGTTGGGCATCGACCCTTGGTTGTGAAGGTATAAGACTAGCTATTTGTCAGCAACTATCGTTTTAAAGCCAGAATCCCTTTGGTGAGTGCGTCAGCAGTTAGGGTTGGCGTGGGGAGTATGTCAACTATTAATAGTCTGTATGGTTTTGTTGTTTGTAATTAAGGAATACAAAAAGAGACTAAAAAGATTATTTAAAAGTTTTTAAAAATTCTAAAAGCCCTTTTATTATCTCTTTTGGGCTTGGAGGACATCCTGATATGAAATAATCTATCTTTAAATCGTTTCCTTTTATTGCATAAGTTTTTTCAAAGACTCCTAAATCTTTTACACAATCTCCTATTGCAATTACCCATTTTGGAGATGGCATCTGGTTATAGCAATCAATTGCGTGGTGATACATATTCATTGTCATAACCCCACTTAAAAACATAATATCAGCGTGTCTTGGGCTTGCAACAAAATGTATTCCAAGTCTTTCAAGGTCATAGTAAGGATTGCTTAGTGCATTACATTCAGCTTCACACGCATTGCAACTCCCACTATCTACCATTCTTATAGCAAGGCTTCCTGCAAAGTGTTTTTTGACTTTGTCTTTTATCTCTTTTTTTATCTCTTCAAGCTCTTTGTCAAATTCCAGATTTTCGGTAATTATTCCGGTTTTAAGTCTTTTTTTCCAAAATCTTAGCATCTTTATCCTTTACAAATCATTTCCGGCATAACTTAAATCAAAACTTTTATTAATAAGAGGAAAATCGGCAATAATGTCTTTATAAATTGTAGTATGAAAAGCCTGCCAGTTTATATGCGATGGGTCGCGAACGTAAAATCTATCAACAACCCCGTTTTTGATTTTTAGATACATAAAAAGTTCTCCAATAGAGCTTTCTGTAAAGCTCATATATTCTCCATCTTTAAATTCTTTAATGTTTAGTTTTTCATTTTTATCGGTTTTAAAGTTTTTAATCATTTCAATAGAATTTAGCACTTCTTTAATTCTTATTTTAAATCTGTCACTAACTTCACCTTTTTTGCCAAGTTGCATTTTATATCCGAAATTTTTATAAAACTCATTATCTCTTACATCAAGTTTAATTCCACTAGCTCTTGCACCGACTCCTACTACACCGTATTTTTTTGCTTTTTCTTTACTTAACGCTCCTGTTGTATTAAATCTATCCCAAAGACTTG
>JAMOSZ010000064.1 GCA_027062625.1 Nautiliaceae bacterium | reverse complement strand
TAAAAAGGATAAAAGTGATATGATAGGATTAAACTTTATACCCCAAGATTTAATTTACTTTTTAATAGTTGTTGGATTCTCTTTCCTTGTAGGGCTTGAACTTAAAACTTTTCACCAAAATGAACAAAAAACTCATTTTGGCTCTGCAAGGACTTATACTTTTATTGGAATGATTGGATTTGTCTTTTATAAGATAAATTTTTGGCTTTATATAAGCGGATTTTTTACTTTGAGTTTTCTTTATATAATCCACTACATTTTCAAAAGCAAAGCAAACCGCACTTCCATTCTCTCTTATCTTATAATGGCATTAGTTTACAGTTTTGCTCCATTAATTAATCTTTACCAAATTTGGATGCTTGCATTAATTTTTGTTTTGATAGTTTTTATTCTAAACTATAAGAAGTATTTTGACTTTGAAAACATTGATGAAAAAGAGTTTGAAACCCTTGGTAAATTTTTACTATTAAGCGGAGTTATTTTACCTATCTTGCCAGATGAACCAATAAAATCTCTTGGAATATCTCCTTTTAAAATTTGGCTTATAGTAGTGATTGTCTCTACAATCTCTTATGGAAGCTACTTAGCTCAAAAATTTCTCTCAAAAGGGTATTTACTAACTGGCATTTTAGGAGGACTTTATAGCTCAACGGCTACAAGCGTAGTCTTAGCTAAAAAAGCAGTCCAATCAACAAAAGAGACTCTAAGCATAATAAATTCAGCCATTATAATTGCCACTTCAATGATGTATATTAGACTCTTAGTTCTTGCTTTTATTTTTAATGGAGAAGTAGCAAAAAAAATAACACTTCCAATGCTTTTATTTGCTACCCTTGGAGCAATAATTGCTATTTTTCTCTATAAAAAAAACTCCTTAAATCAAGAAATGATGGAAGATAAAAACCCACTTGAACTTGGGACTGCTTTTATTTTTGCGTTTTTATTTATTGCAATGATGATAATTACTAAATTTGTAATCTCTCACTTTGGGAATTTAGGGCTTAAAATCCTCTCATTTATTATCGGATTTACAGACATTGACCCATTTGTTTTATCTTTGCTTACTGGCAAATTTCAAATGCCACTAAATGCAATTGCATCAGCTATTATAATAGCAGCTGGAAGTAACAATATTTTAAAAGCAATCTATACTTACACATTTAGTAAAAAAAGAGCAAAAGTAGCAGCCATTTGGCTTTTTATGCTTGGAATATTAACAATTGGATATGGATTGATGTATAATTAAAAAAAAAAAAGGAGAGATGATGAAATTTATTAAATGGTTTAGAGAAATTGGACTAAAAGATGTGAGTGAAGTTGGGGGTAAAAACGCAAGTTTAGGAGAGATGTATAATAATTTAACTCCACTTGGGGTAAATGTGCCAAACGGATTTGCAGTTACAGCAAGTGCATATAAACACTATTTAACCTACAATAATTTATGGGAGCCTTTGCAAAAACTTTTTGAAAATTTCAACCCAGATGATATTGATGAGCTAAGAAGAGTCGGTAAAAAAGCAAGAGAACTGATAATAAAGGGGAAAATTCCAGATGATTTAAAAGAAGAGATTTTAAAAGGATATGAAGAGTTAAAAAGAGAATATGGGGATTTAAGCTTGGCAGTAAGAAGTTCAGCAACAGCAGAAGATAGCCCAACTGCAAGTTTTGCCGGACAGAATGAAACATACCTCAATATAAAAGGAGAAGAAAATCTACTTTGGGCTTATAAGATGTGTCTTGCAAGTAACTTTACAGATAGAAGCATAAACTACAAATACACCCACAACTTTGACCCTTTGAAAGTTTATCTATCAGTTGTCGTTATGAAAATGGTAAGAAGCGATTTAGCAAGTAGCGGGGTTATGTTTAGCATTGATACAGAAAGTGGATTTAGGGATGTTGTATTTATTAATGCAGCTTTTGGACTTGGAGAAAATATAGTCCAAGGGACAATCAATCCAGATAGCTTTTATGTTCATAAACCAACTTTTAAAAAAGGATTTAGAGCTATTCTTCAAAGAGTTCTTGGAAGTAAAAAACTCATGATGGTACTTAGCGAAAAACTCCAAAAAGCAAACCTTGCAAAACAATTTACCAAAAATATACCAACACCGATTGAAAAAAGAATGAAATTTGCAATAAATGATAAAGAAGTATTACAGCTTGCTGATTGGGCTATAAAAATTGAAGAGCATTATAGCAAAGTAAGAAACACCTACACCCCAATGGATATGGAGTGGGCAAAAGATGGAATTGATGGCAAACTTTATATGGTCCAAGCAAGACCAGAAACTGTCCACTCACAAGAAAAGACAACCACGCTTGAAGTATATAAGCTCCTTGAAAAGTCAAAAGTTTTAGTTACTGGAAATGCAGTTGGCGAAAAAATTGGAGCTGGAAGAGTTAAAAAGCTAACCTCACCTTCCCAAGGAGATAAATTTAATGAAGGGGATATATTAGTAGCTCATACCACAAGCCCAGATTGGGAACCAATTATGAAAAAAGCAAGTGCGATTGTTACTGAAACGGGTGGTAGAACTTGTCATGCAGCAATCGTAAGTAGAGAGCTTGGCAAACCAGCAGTGGTTGGAGCAACTGACGCAATGAAGATATTAAAAGATAATCAAGAAGTAACGGTAAGTTGTGCAGAAGGAGAGATTGGGAAAGTTTATGAAGGAATATTAAAATACAAAGTAGAAAAGGTTGACATCTCAAAACTTCCACGCCCTAAAACGAAAATTATGATGAATGTTGGAAACCCAGAAATTGCATTTAGCTTATCAAAACTACCAGTTGATGGGATTGGACTTGCAAGAATGGAATTTATTATAAACAATTACATAAAAGCTCATCCAATGGCAATAAAATACCCTCAAAAATTAACAGAAGAAGAAAGAGCATTAATTGAGAAATTGAGTTTTCCTTTTGATGGAGATGCAGAGGAGTTTTTTGTAAAAACTTTAAGTGAAGGAGTAGCCACAATTGCCAGTAGCGTCTATCCAAAAAAATGTATTGTTAGGATGAGCGATTTTAAAAGCAATGAGTATGCAAATCTGCTTGGAGGAAGACATTTTGAGCCTATTGAAGATAATCCAATGATTGGATTTAGAGGAGCAGCAAGATATACCCATCCAAACTATAAAGAAGGATTTGAGCTAGAATGCAAAGCAATGAAAAGAGCAATTTTTGAGATGGGATTTGATAATATAGTTTTAATGATTCCATTTTGTAGAAGAGTAGATGAAGCAAAAAGAGTCAAAAACGCTTTAAAAGAGAATGGTTTAGGAGATGTTAAGACTTATATGATGTGCGAAATTCCAAGTAATGTTATTTTAATTGATAAGTTTTTAGAAATTTTTGATGGAATAAGCATTGGTACAAATGACTTAACCCAGCTAACACTTGGAGTTGATAGGGATAGTGAAATTGTTGCTTTTGATTATGATGAAAGAGATGAAGCGGTTAAAGAGATGGTAAGAATGGCAGTTGAGGGAGCAAAAAGAAATAAAAAATACAACGGACTTTGTGGACAAGCCCCAAGTGATTATCCAGAATTTGCTGAATTTTTAGTAAAAATTGGAATTGAAAGTATGAGCTTAAATCCAGATAGCGTGTTAAAAATTATTCAAGACATTGCAAAAATGGAGCAAAAATGAGACCTTATGAGATAAGTTATGGAGCTGCTAAAATCGTAACAGGTTCTGCTCATCTTTTAACAACAAACAAAAGTAAAATCTTAATAGATTGTGGCATGTTTCAAGGAAAAAACGAACACTTAAACCACAAACCGCTTGGATTTGACCCAAGAGAAGTTGAAGCATTGCTACTAACACACGGACATCTTGATCATGTTGGAAGAATTCCTCTTCTTTATAAAAATGGATTTAGAGGAAAAGTTTTTGCTCATCCTGCAACTTTTGATATTGCAAAAGTAGTATTGCTTGATAGTGCAAAATTACAAGTTGAGGATTATCAAACTCGCCTAAAAAAAGCCGAAAGAGTAGGAAAAGAGCACCTAGTAACACCTCCTCTATACACTCCAAAAGAGGTAAAAGAGATTTTATCTATAATGGATAAGCACATCGTTGAATATAATGTTAAAACAAAAATTACAAAAGATATAAAAGCAACTTTCAAAGATGCCGGGCACATTTTAGGAAGCAGCTTTATTGAAATTGAAATTGATGGTAAAAACCAAGTAACTTTTAGTGGAGATTTAGGAAATAGATTCAACGATCTCCTCCCACCTCCTCAAAAACCATCTCCTACAAATTCACTTTTTATAGAAACAACTTATGGAGATAGAAATCACAAAGATTTTAAAGAGAGTAAAAGAGAATTTAAGTTAGCTATAATTGATACTCTTCTTAGCGGTGGAAATGTAATTATTCCATCTTTTGCCATAGAAAGAGCTCAACAAATTCTTTGCATCTTAAAAGAGATGAGCGAAGAAGGAACTCTTCCAAAAGAATCAAAAGTCTTTTTAGATTCTCCAATGGCTACAAAAGTCACTGCAATTTATAGAAAATGGAATAAATTTTTAGATAAAAAATGCCAAAAGTATAAAAAACATCCATTTGAATTTCCTCAACTACACTTAATAAAAACAACTGATGACTCCAAAAAAATTAACAAAATTGAAAAAGGAGCAGTTATTATTGCAGGAAGTGGAATGTGCACAGGAGGAAGAATACTTCACCATTTAAAACATAGAATTTGGAGTAAAAAAAACGCAATAATATTTGTCGGCTATCAAGCAAAAGGCACCCTTGGTAGAGAAATCATAGAAGGAGCAAAATTTATAAAAATATTCCATGAAGAGATTATTGTAAGGGCTAAAATTTATACAATAAATGGCTTCTCAGCCCACGCTGACCAAAGAGAATTGATTGAATGGATAAAAGAATTTAAAAAACTTAACAAAATCTTCTTAATACACGGAGAATACGATAAACAAGTAACTTTTAAATCCGTTTTACACAACCTCCTTGGATACAACGCACATATAGTCAAAATGGGGGAGAAGATTTATGTTTAACCTCCCCATCTACTAAGAAGAGCTAAATTAATTTTAAAATA
>JAMOSZ010000063.1 GCA_027062625.1 Nautiliaceae bacterium | reverse complement strand
GAAACCTGCGGCACAGGAGCGATGGAGGTGCTCTGCTCCCTTCCGGGCCTGAAGCGTTGCCTCCACCGCCCCTTGCACAGGGCTGGGGCAATTGGAATTATATCATAATTTTTCCGTTTTTAATCTTCTACAAAAAAGTATTATAAAATTTCAAAGAAGGGACAAGGAAAACATTTTTAATAGGCGTTAAGCCTGTAAAAAAGTCTGTCCCTCTGTCCCTATACTTCCAATGAGTTGGTTGAGCTTTAAAGCTCGTGTAACGAGGAAGGTTTAAGATAGGGACATTTATTATACCATATCTTACTTTAAGGAGTGAAATATGGTTTGTGGTGTTGATATTTCTAAAAACAGTTTTAATTACTGTATTATCGATAACAACTTGAATAAACTTAAAGAAGGTAAATTTAATCTTTTGAAAGACGATTTGATTAAATTTATTCAAATTGTTAATGAATTCAATGATATTGTCGTTATAGTTGAATCTACCGGTATTTATCATATTAATTTCGTTTCTTTTCTGTTGGAGAATGGTATCAATGTTAAAATCATTAATCCTAAAACTATTAAAAGATTTATTGATTATTACTTTGCCAACAACTCTTCTAAAACCGATAAAAAAGACGCTTTTGCCATAGCTCTTTTCGGTATTAAAAACCCTGAAATTGTAAATAGTGCTAATTCTTCTATTCCATCCTCTCTTAAAATGATTGCAAGGGAAATTGAATCTCTTTCTCATCAAAAAGCTTCTGTTAAAACTAAAATCAAAGCTCATCTTAATATCCTCTTCCCTGAATTAGAACATAATGTTGATATCTTTAGAAAATCAGTTCTTAACATCTTACTTAAATTCCCTTCGGCTAAAAGTATCTCTATAACTGATGAAACTCAAATTCAGTCCATTATCAACAATACCAACTCTACTGGTAAAAAAGTTAAATTTAATGCAAACGATATTATTAACCTTGCTAAAAACTCCATTGCCTCTTCCAATAAAGCTCTTGAAATTGCTCTTGTTAATTATATTAATCAACTTTTTATTATTGAAAATTCCATTAATGAACTTTCTAAATTCCTTGAAAAAGAAGCCGAAAAATATTTTAAAGACGATATAGATATTATATCTTCCATTAAAGGTATCTCTAAAACTTCCGCTTCCAAAATTATGGCTGAAATTGAAAATATTGACAAATTTGAAAACTTTAAAAAACTTATCAAATTTACCGGAACAGACCCTGTTATCAAACAATCCGGTAATTTTAAACTTAATAAATCCATCTCTAAACAAGGTAATCCTCATCTTAGAAATTTCTTTTATCAGGCCACTAATGGAGTTATTAAACATAACCCCATATTTAAAAACTATTTCAAAAAGAAAAAAT
>JAMOSZ010000062.1 GCA_027062625.1 Nautiliaceae bacterium | reverse complement strand
CTTCCAAGAGGGAAAACTGGAAGTTCAAAAGGAAGCCATACTGAACCTCTATAGGAAACCTGAGGTTCTCACAATTCCAGAAGAATTCGTAAAAGAGGTTATAATATTGTTGAAAAATTCTCAAGCGGATATCAGATAAAGATAATTATAAATATTTTATTTCATAACCTCTTTGTTAGAGACAGCAATCTTAGTATTCTAGAATTCCAGATTCTTCCAATTTTCTTAATTTTTTATGTAAAGAGTTTTCGAATTTTTTAATATTAACTCTAGCATCAGTTTCTTCAGTAATAGCTATTAAGAAATGTTCCTTACTTTTTACAAGCCAAATTCGATATATACCATATTTTACATTCAACGTGGATATTCTGTAATGAAGAAAATTTGAAATAAAGAATTCTTTATTGCTAATACATTCCGTTACCATCTTTTCGGAAACTTCCAAAAGCCTTAATAGGCCCTGAAGATCCTTTTCTTTAAAAAAGAATTCATTAGAATTGCTATAAATAATATTTCCTCTTCTGTCAAAAACCAATAATATTTTCACCGATTCCTTTTTAATTATATCAGCAAACAGTTTATTTATACGTTGAGGTACATTGCTGTTATTTTTTTTATAAAAAAACCATCTCATTTCGGCTTTTCCTCCAAAAAGTAGCCTCTTTTCTTATCATTTCCTATTGAAATAACTTCCTTGCTAAATGCTGATAGAAAATGGAGTTTTTTCCTTAACCTTGATATAAGAACGGAGATAGATTTACTACCTGAAACTTTCTTTAGTTTCAATTCTTGAACATACTTCCTATTTTCCTCCCAAGATAGGAAAAGCTGTTTAAAAAGTTCATTTTCGCTGCAAGATAAATAACATTTTCTTCTTTCCCCAATAAAGGAAATACTTTTTTTCTGAAAATCTATTTCTATAACCTTTCCATCAGAGAAAACAACTCTTTTCTTTGGTATATTCAATAAAAATTCGATAAATTCAAAGCAAAACTGTTTGTAGTCGTCGGAATAAGCTATTTGAAGTAACGAATGACCGAAATAATACTCAATAAGCCTTACAAGTTCTTTTTTCTCTTTGTTACTAATCGAAGACATTATGGTAAAAAATTTTGGATACAAAGACAGAATTTCTCTGTATAGCTTCATTTCTTCAATGAAAAATTTCAAGGTAAGGTCGTTTATCTCAAAATAGACAAAATCAAAAGAAAACTCCTGTTCTAAAGAATCTAAGATTTGCACAGAAGATATTTTTTTAACTTTCAATGATATTAAAGGAAAGTCCAGCTTAAGTTTCTGATACATAGATAATAAACCTATATCATCACCCCATGCAGCAATCTTGTAGAGAATTCTCATTTTATTTATCCCCCCAAGTTAAAAAAGAAACATAGTAAGTTTAACATTCGTTAAT
>JAMOSZ010000061.1 GCA_027062625.1 Nautiliaceae bacterium | reverse complement strand
TAATTTTAGGTCTTGTGGCATTTGCCATAGGTACGGCAGCAGGTGTTATTATGGGTAAAATTATGAATAAATTTTCAAAAGAGCCTATCAATCCTCTTATCGGTGCGGCGGGAGTGAGCGCAGTACCAATGGCGGCAAGAGTTGCTAACAAAGAAGCAATGAAAGAAGACCCTACAAATGTTTTACTAATGCATGCCATGGGTCCTAACGTAGCCGGAGTTATCGGTAGTGCCGTGGCAGCGGGGGTTTTATTATCTATTTTTTAACCCCTCTTTTTTTTAAAATTTCCACAAAATTCCTATCCCAAGATATTGATTCATCGTTTCGCTTTCAGGTTCGTATATTTCATAAACTTTACCGTTAATTTTCAATAATCCGCTATCAGAGCGGTTTATATGCCAATACTGATATCTATAAAAAACTTTAAAATATAAATTATCTTTTCTAAATACAAAAGGGATTTCGACTTTCATTCCGGAAGTCTCCCCCAAATCTAAAACAGGCTGGTTTCCAAGTTCCACTTTAATTTTCGGATTTATGGCATTTTGATAAGAAATTTCAGGTAAAAATGCTAATTTTTTAAAATAAAATTCATATCTGTACCTTATTCCAAAATAAGGCCAATAATACTTTTCATTATAATCTCCGGGATTATTGCTTTTTCCCCTATTCCATTCCCTATATCCTAAGATAAAATTGAAATACCTAAGGCCCAAACCACCTTCAAAATTTATTATATAAACATCTTCCTGTTTCGTAGATAACGGCTTACCACCCCATGTGGCCCCTTCATAATAACTACTGCCGTAAGCAAATTCTGTCTTTAAGAAATAAGAATATCTGCCTTCTAATTTTTCAAATTTATAACCGATACCAATCAAATCACCAAAATCGGTATAATCTTTATCCAATACTCGCCCGCTTGAATATTCTTTGTAATTCATTTTTATGGTATAAGTATAAAAATCACTAAAACCAAATAAAAATGCTCCAATAAAAACAAGACTTTTCTTAATCATTTAAAAATCTTTTGTTAAAATATTTATCTAATCTAATCGAATAAATTTTTTTATCTTTATATCTGTTTTCAAGATATTCAACAGCATTTACGAGTTCCGGTGATTTTATACCGTGATTTATACTCATTACCGCTTCAACAAAAGCAGCAAAATGATCGGCCGCTTTTACCAGACTTCCGTCAATTCCTCTACTTCCAAGCAAATCTTCTGCCACGTCCACTTTTTTATATCCATTCTTAGTAATCAGTTTATTGGCAAATTCGTCGGTTATAAGCGTTTTAAGTTCGTTTTGAATATTTTTAGGAACCAACGGTAAAATTTTTTCTTCTATTATAACTTTTTCATAATCCTTTAAAATTTCATCAAGTCCGGCAACGCCATGTTTTACAGGAGCTATAATATCTCTTGTAAGAGCTTCCGGAAG
>JAMOSZ010000060.1 GCA_027062625.1 Nautiliaceae bacterium | reverse complement strand
AAAGATTTTAATAAATTTATGGGTGATTGTGTTTATATTGATTATGAGCATTTGAATGATGATTTAATAGATATAGTCAAGAATTTAGAGGGAATTGTAAATAATAAGTTAGCTCCTCTTTTTGTTAAAAGTTATGATAACGTTGATGAGGCGGTTTTTGAGATGGAGATGGTATTTGAAGAGTTTATAAGAGAAGTTGATAGATTAAAATGTTTATATAAAGAGTTAGAAAAGTATAAAAAATATGATGAAAAGTTAGAAGTTTATCAAAAGATAGTATTAAAGTTATTAGACCAAGTGGAGACTTTTTTATTAAAACTTGAAAATCTTTTGTTAAGAGGGGGAAGGGGAAATTTGATTTTAGAATTTAATGTAACAGAGGAAATAATGGAATTAAAAGATAAATTTCATAAAGATGAGGTTAAAAAAGTAGGCTTTGGGAGTTTTCTTTTAGGACTTGGGCTTGGATGGCTTATTTTTGGAGGTGATGATGAAGACTAGATATATTTTTTCAATGGGGGAGATTAAAAGAAAAGATAATTCCATTGCTTTTAAAAACGAAAAAGGCTGGGTTTATGTGCCGGTTGAGGAGGTTAGGGAGATTTATTTTATGAATGAAGTTAGTTTGAATTCTAGGTTTTTGGATTTTTGCAGCAGAGCCGGGATAGTTTTGCATTTTTTTAATTATTATCAGGGATATAGCGGAACTTTTTATCCAAAAGAGAAATATATAAGCGGGAGTTTGACTATTAAACAGGCGTTGGCATATGAGAATGAAAGGCTAAAAATAGCAAAAGCGATAGTTAGTGCGATTGCTTTAAATATTTATGAAGTTTTGTATCACTATTACAGGCACGGTAAAAAGGAGTTAAAACCATTTTTAGATTATCTTAAAAATGATGTACCAAAGTTTATACAGAAAGTGGATAAAATTAATAAACTTTTGTTTATTGAAGGAAATCTCTGGGCTGGGTTTTATAAAAGCTTTAAATATTTTTTGCCGGAAGATTTTGTAATGAACAAAAGAGTCAAACGCCCTCCCGATAATCCGATAAACGCTTTAATTTCTTTTGGCAATACTCTGCTTTATACCAAAACTATCAGTGCAATTTACCAGACTCATCTCAATCAGGCTATTAGTTTTCTTCATGAGCCAAGTGAAGCAAGATTTAGCCTTAGTCTTGATTTAAGTGAAGCTTTTAAGCCTATTGTTGTATTTAAGACTATTTTTGATTTGGTAAATCGCAAGAAATTAAGGGTTGAGAAACATTTTGATAAAAAACTAAATTATGCCCTTCTGAATGAAGAGGGTAAAAAGATATTTATTAAAGCTTTTGAAGAGAAATTAAATGAAAAATTCAGGCACTTAAAGCTTAAAAGAATGGTGAGCTACCAAAGGGCTTTGGTGCTTGATGGGTATAAGCTTATTAAGTATCTGATTGAAGG
>JAMOSZ010000059.1 GCA_027062625.1 Nautiliaceae bacterium | reverse complement strand
TTGAGAATTTGATTAAAGCTCATCCTTTTTTAGCAATTACTTTGGCAATTTTTTTTGGATATCTTTTAGGAAAATCAAAGTGACGCTTGGGGATATTAAGTTGATATTGTAAAAGATTTTGGATTTGAGAAAGTAGAGAGAAGAGTTAAAAAATAATTCTTTTTTGCAAGTATTGTTTTAATGATTTTTAGGATATGTTTTTTTAAATTTGCGATTTTTGGATATTTTAGGGATAAAGTAGTTATCTTTTTAATTAAGGGATTGTTTTTTTTGTTGTTTCTTTGATTATGCTTTTGTTGCAATGAGTTATAAAATAGAAAGGTATCTCTCTATTCCATCTGGTGCAAGAGTTAAGATTTCTCCTTTGAGTTGTTTTGAGGCTAAAATATTTGCAGCCGTTGAGATACCTCCTTTTATTGGCATTTTTTTTGTATATTCAATTGCTTCGTTATCATCAATTAATATTACATCATCAATAAGTTTTAAGTTTAAAATTTTTGGGATGAATCCAGCCCCTATTCCTTGAATTTTGTGGGGTTTTATTGGAAGATTTTTATTTTTTAATTTGTTGTAGATTATTGGAGAGTTTATTGATTCAACTGCTATAATTCTTACTCCAAATTGTTTTAATACTTTTCCAATACCTGTAATGCTACCTCCACTTCCCACAGCACATACAAAATAATTTGGGATTGAAATTTGATTGATTACCTCTAATGCGGTAATTTCTTGGGAAGCTGGATTTAGAGGGTTTTCAAATTGATTTGCGTAATATGCATCTGTTTTTTTAATATATTCTTTTGCTTCTTTTATAGCTTCATTTATTCCACCATCTGTTAATATTAAATTTGCTCCATATATTTTTAGGAGTTTTTGTCTCTCTATTGAGTAGCTTTTTGGCATAAATATTGTGGTTTTTAAATTAAATTTTTTAGCATAATAAGCAAGTGCGATACCTGTATTTCCACTTGTCACTTCTACTATCTCTTTTTTACCTTTTAAAAAGGCATCCTTACAAATAAAGAGTGCTGGTCTATCTTTTATACTCCCTGCTGGATTTTTAAATTCAAGTTTAATTGAGATATTGTTTTGTTTGAAAATTGGGGTATTAAACATCTTTTACTCCTTTTAAAAAAATAGCACCAATGGCACTTGAAATAATAGAAATAATAAAAAATAAAAAAGCTCCCATTATGCCATAAACTGGATTTATATGTAAATATTCAAGTCCATAAAGAAATGTAAGCTCTCTTAATCCAACTCCTCCAATAGAAATTGGTATGACACTTACAATTGATGATATAAAAAATAATATTAAAAAGTCTATAATGTGAAAATTTACTCCAAGGGATAGCAAAATTGTAAGAAATGTAAACATTTGAAGAAGTTGAGCTATAATCGAAAAAACAAATGGTAAAAAAGTAAATTCTTTAAAAAAGACTCTCTTTATAAAAAATAAAAAGAGAGGAGTAAAAAGAGTGATTATAATAAATAACCAAGAAAATTTTGTACTTAATAAAATTCCAAGTAAAAAGAAAATTGCAAAAAGTCCTGAAATTCTATCAATTAATAGGGCTTTTATTATTAATTTGTATCCTTTTTGATAACTTTTTTCAAATTTATAAGCCTTATAAGCATCCCCGCCTATCCCTCCTGGGAGTAGAGTATTATAAAACATTCCAACATAATAAAGCATTATTTGCTTTTTAAAGGTTGGAGTTATTTTTATATTTTGTAAATAAAGATGCACTCTAAGAGCGGATATGATTTGGGAGAGATTAAATAATATAAATCCAATAAAAAGCCAAAAAGGATTTTTTAAATGGATATTTTTTAGTTGAGCTAAATCTATTTTTTGAAAAATAATAATAAAAGATAAAATTATAAAAGCAATTTTTATTAAAAATTTAATTTTTTTAGGCATTTTATATTTTATTTTGAAATAATTTCTTTTATTACATAAGGTTTTTTGCCTTGGCTTTCATAATAAGTTCTCATCATAATTTCTGCTAAAAATCCAGTAGTAATTAATTGAATTCCTCCAAGGATTAGCATAGTTCCAAGAGTTAATAAAGGGCGGTTGCCAATATTTCCTCCAAAGAGTTTGCAAAGTAGTAAATAAAAGTCAATTAAAACTCCAAGACTAAAAGAGATAAATCCAATAGTTCCAAAAAAGTGCATTGGTTTTTGGCCAAATCTTTGCATAAACACTAAATACATCAAGTCACTAATTACTTTAAATATTCTGTTAAATCCGTATTTACTTTTTCCAAATTGTCTTTCTCTGTGATTTACTGGCACTTCTGTAATTTTTGCTCCATACATTTTTGCTAAAATAGGTATAAATCTATGTAGTTCTCCATACAATCCCAAGTTTTTAGCAACATCTTTTTTAAATACTTTTAAAGTACATCCATAATCGCTTATATTAACTCCTGTTATTTTTCTTATGATTTTATTTGCTATTTTACTTAAAAATTTTCTAAATGGTTCATCTTTTCTTTTTGCTCTAATTCCAGCAACTACATCATATCCTTCATTTAATTTTTCTATCATCATTGGAATATCTTTTGGGTCATTTTGTAAGTCTCCATCAATTGTAACTATTATATCTCCGCTTGCAATTTCTATGCCAGCTGCCATTGCCGAGGTTTGACCATAATTTCTATTAAGGATTACGAGTTTTGTTTTTTCATTCATATGTTTCTTAATCTCATTTATTGTATTATCAGTACTTCCATCATCTACTAAAATAAGCTCATAGTCAAATTCTTTTAAAGCTTCATCAACTTCTGTTATTAAATATTTTACATTCTCCTCTTCATTCATAAGTGGGACTACCACTGAGATTTTCATTTGTAGCCTTTTTGATAAAATTATATCTAAAAATGGAATAGGATGAAGATATTTAAAATTGTAGCTTTATTTATATACACTTTAATTGTTTTAGGACTTACTTGGCTTGCTTATTTAACTCAAAGTGGTAATTTTTATGAAATTGCGCCTGGGGTTTATCGTTCTCATCAACTTTATGAATTTAATTTGCCAAAATTTTATGAGAAGTATCATTTTAAAACTATTCTTAATTTAAGAGGTAAAAAGAATACAAAGTGGTATTGGTATGAGGAGAAATTTTGTAAAGAGCACAATATTACTCTTATTAATTTTAAGATTAGTGATAAAAAGGTCCAAAGCGTTGAGACTATGCAAAAGTTAATTGCTATTATTAAAAATTCCAAAAAGCCAATTTTAATCCATTGCAAAGCGGGAGCAGATAGGACGGGACTTGTTAGTGCTTTGTATCTTTACTCTATTAATGATAAAAATGCTTCAAAAATGCTTAGCTTTAAATATGGGCACCTTCCATTTTGGAAAACTAAGGCAATGGATTTGAGTTTTAAAAAGTTTATAGAGTATGAGAATAAATCAAATAAAGCAAAATAACTCCAAAAACGATTCTATAAACTCCAAATGGAATAAGTGTATATTTTGTTACGAATTTTAAAAACCATTTTACCGCTATGTAGCTTGAAATAAAACTAACGATAAATCCAGTTGCAAGCACTATTATATTTTGACTGGAAAAAGAGTTAAGATTTTTCCACATCTCATATCCGCTTGCGGCAAGCATTGTAGGAATTGCAAGCAAAAAGCTAAAATCAGCAGCACATTTTCTGCTAAGCCCGCTTAACATTCCTCCCACAATTGTTGCTCCGCTTCTGCTTGTTCCCGGTATTATGGCAAAGATTTGAAGTAATCCAATTATAAAAGCTTGTTTGAAACTTACTTTTTCAACATCTTCTGTAAAATTTTTTCTTTTTTTATACCAAGCTTCCACCAAAAAAAATACAATCCCTCCTATTATAAACATAATTGCTGAGGTTTTTATAGTAAAAAGAGCTTTTAAATATTTACCAGCAATTAGTCCAACAACTGCAAGTGGTAAAAAGGCGATAAATATTTTTAGCCACAAATTTATCTCTTTTAGTTTTATTTTATTTAAATAAATTAATACAATTGCCAAAGTTGCTCCAAGTTGGATTATTACTTCAAAAGCGATATGATTTTGAGTTTGGGAAATGTTTAGAAGTTTTGAGACGATAATCATATGAGCGGTGGAGGATATTGGCAAAAATTCTGTAATTCCCTCAACAATTCCTAAAATTATGCTATCAATTATTGTCATTTGCATTCCTTTTTTATAAAATTGTAACTAAAAAGGAGGGAAAAATGGATTTAACTCAAATTGAAAACACTCTAAAAAAAATGGGAATGGTAATAGAAAAACTTTCAATAAAAGTTGATGAGCTTGATAAAAGAGTTAAAGAGCTTGAAAAAAAATTAAATAGCGAAAAAAAATTTTCAAGCGAAGATTTAAAAGCTTCAACTAACTCTACTCAAACTTCAATTCAATCAGCTCAATCTCAACAAACAACTCAATCTCAACAAAGCTCAATGGGAAATTTTGGAAGTAGCTTTTTAGGTTCAATGGCTGGAACTATGGCGGGAATGGGACTTTATAATCTACTTTTTAATCATTCAATATCGCCTGAGGAGTTTGGAAAAGAGATTGGAGCTGATGAGCTTGAAGATGTTAATGAAAAATTGAGTGAAATTGATGAGAAGTTAGATGAAATTGATGATAAACTTGATGAGCTTGATAAAGATGTGATGGATGATTATTTTGAGAGTTATGAAGAAGAGACTTTTGATGATGATTTTGCAAGTGGATTTGATGATTTTGATGGGTTTGATGAAGTATAAGGAGAGATTAAAGAGTTATTAAGCTAATCTCTCCATCTTTTTCTACTTCAAGTAAAGCATCTCCTTTATCAAGTCCTTTTAAAAGTTCTTTTAATTGGTCAATTGATGTTACTTTTACCCATTTACCAGTTTTTATAGTTTTAACTTTTAAGATTACATCTCCTTTTTTAAGTCCCATCATAGCTGGATATGAATCAGGCTCAACATCTTCAACTACTACTGAATTTTTATTTTGTGAGAGAGTTACTCCTTTTAGTAGTTTAATATCAGTAATTTTTACTTTTTTTGTTTTTAACGCTTGAAGTTTTGCTTTTATAGTTATGTATTTTCCATTTCTAAATACTCTTAGAGTAACTTCTGTATCTGGTCCTTTGAATGCTATTTTATTTCTAAGTTCGCTTGCGTTTTGGACTTTTTCTCCATCTACTGCTACGATTATATCACCTGGTTTTAATCCAGCTTTGCTTGCTGCTGAATTTGGTTCAACTTTTGTAATTAATACTCCATGGTCAATTCCATATAACTTTGCTTTATCGGGTTCAATGTTTGTAATATAAACTCCCAAATATCCTCTTACAACTTTTCCATATTTAATAAGTGAAGTTACTACAAATTTCATCATATCGCTTGGAATAGCAAATCCAATTCCATTGTTTGCTCCGCTTGCTGTTAAAATAGCTGAATTAATTCCAATGAGCCTTCCTTTTAAGTCTACTAATGCACCTCCGCTATTTCCTGGGTTAATTGCTGCATCGGTTTGGATAAAGTCTTCGTATGAATTAATTCCAATTGAACTTCTATTTGTTGCGCTTACAATTCCTTGTGTAACAGTCTCTCCAAGTCCAAATGGATTTCCAATAGCTAATACAATATCTCCAACTTGCACTTTGTTTGAGTCTCCAATTGTAATTGGAGTTAGATTTTTTGCGTCAATTTTTATCAACGCAAGGTCAGTTTTTGGGTCGCTTCCAATTACTTTTGCTTTGTATTTTTTCCCATCTTTTAGCGTAACTGTTATTTTTGTTGCGTTACTGATTACATGGTAATTTGTAACAATATATCCATCTTTGCTTATAATAACTCCACTTCCAAGAGCCATTTCTTTTTTCTTTTGAGGTCTTTGAGGCTCCCTAAATCCAAAAAATCTTTTAAAAAATGGGTCATTAAAAAATCTTTTGAATTGTTCTGGAATTTTAAATTCTACTATTTTTTCGGTTGATATGTTTACAACACTTGGAATAACTTTTTTTACAATTGGCGCAAATGAAATTACTGCTTGATTAATTGTTGGTGGGACTCTTTTTAAGTCTGAATTATCAACTTTTAAGTGAATACTCTCTTTTGCAAAAAGAGCAAGGGCAAGTGTTGTTGCAAGAATCAATTTTTTCATATAAACTCCTTAAAGTTTTAGTTTATTATATGCAACTTTAATTAAAAGTAAATGAAAAAAGTTGAGCTACCACCACGCAATTATTTCGTCTATATTTTTACTCTCTTTTTTCTTAAACATATGGTATAAATATCTTGCAAACATATCAGTCTCAATATTTACTCTTTGGAGAGGTTTATAGTATTTAAAAAGGGTATTTTCAAAAGTGTGAGGAATAATTGTAAGTCTAAATCTATCGCTAAAAACTTCATTAATTGTAAGGCTTACTCCATCAATTGCTATGCTTCCTTTTGGAATTATGTATTTCATAGCAGTGGGGGAGGTTTTAATTATTACGTCATAAGAATTTTTATTTTTTTTAATTTCTAAAATCTCCCCTATTGCGTCAATATGTCCTTGAATTAAGTGTCCATCAACTCTATCTCCAAATCTAAGGGCTGGTTCAATATGGACTAATTTTCCAGGAGCATAGTTTTCTATTGCAATTGTTTTTTGAGTTTCAGGAGATAGCTCCACTTCAAATCCATCGGGGTATATTTTTGTAGCAGTAAGGCAAACTCCATTAACTGCAATACTATCGCCTGTTTTTGGAATATATTTGCTTTTTAAGGTTAGTTTATTGTTTGAGAAGTTTTTTATTTTTGCCAGTTCTCTTATTAATCCGTTAAACACTATTTAAGTCCTTTTTTCTCGATTGTAATAACAACAGCTCCTCTAAAATCTCCTAATTTATATCCAATTGCTTTATCGTTTGGATAGAGTTTATTTATGATTTTGTGAAGTTGTGGATTGATGTTTGTTCCATGGCATAATAAGCAGAGATTAGAAATTTTTATAGGTTCATAGACAACTACCATCTTTCCATACTCTTTTACAATTGGTTTTTGACTTTTGCTAAGTTTTTTCAAAATTGGTTGGTCTGTAATGTTTGGATAGTTTGAGTTGTTTCTATTTTTAAAAGAGATTCTCTTTATTTTTATTTTAATGTGAAATTTTTGACTCATTTGAAGCGCAAATTTCATACTTAGAGGATAGGCTTTTGTTTTACAAAACATTAAAGCATCTTCCATTGAATAGTTTTTTAAAGTTTTTAAAATCTCAGCTTCTAAGTAATCAAGATAAGCTTTTGAGGCAGTATTGGCAATTTTTAGAGCTTGTGATTTTTGTGAAGGTGTTAAAGCAAGAAGTGCAGTTGATATGAGTGTAAATAAAGTTAATTTTTTCAATTTATCCCCCTTTAAAGTTTTATTATTTTATTAAAATTAAAAATGTTTTTCAATTAACTCTTTTACCTCCTCATAAGAAGTTGCTTTGTTTATTTTGCTTCTAAATTCACTTGCGTTTTTGGTTCCTTTTGAATAAGCGTGAGCGTGTTTTCTAAATAAAATTACTCCATATTCTCCATAAAAATTGACCATCTCTTTTAAGTGAGTTAGGATTACTTCTTTTTTTTGAGCGGGGGTTATTGAACCTTTTTGTTTCATTTCAAGAAAAATCCAAGGTCTCCCAACTGCACCTCTTCCAATTGCTACTCCATCTGATTGGGTAAAATCTAAAACCTCTTTTGCTTTTTGATAGCTTGTAATATCTCCATTTGCAATTACTGGAATGTTTACGGCTTTTTTGGCTTTTTTAATTTCTTCATAATTTGTATTTCCTTTATACATTTGAGTAACTAATCTTCCATGAATTGTTAAGAATTCAATTCCTAAATCTTCAAGAAGTTTGGAGATATTTTCTACATTACTTTTATCAAATCCAAGGCGAATTTTTGCGCTTACTGGTTTTTTAGAGGTTGAGGTTATTGTTTTTACGATTTTAATTAGTTTTTCTTGATTCTCTTCTTTTAACAATACTCCTCCAAATCCGGATCTTCTTGCTTTGCTAACTGGGCATCCAAGGTTAATATCAATTCCATCAATCCATGGAATTTCGTTAATTATCTCAACTGCTTTTTTTGCGTTTTCTGTATTATTTGCCGCAATTTGCACAAAGTAGGGGGATTCTTGTGGAGATTTTTGGAGCATTTTTTGTGTTTTTTCATTGTTATAGCTAATTGCGTTTACATTAGTCATTTCCGAAAAAGTTAAATCGCATCCAAATTGCTTAACAACGCTTCTAAATGGCAAATCAGTATAGGCTGCCATTGGAGCGAGGGTGTAGATTTTATTTGCAAAGAGCTGAGTTAATATACTCATCAATATCTGCCTTAATTTGATTTTCTCTAAGTTTTAAATAAAACTCAAAAAATTTAAGCTCATTCTCTTCAATTACTTTTTTTGCAAGTTCTAAGTGAGAATATTTTAATGCCAAATATGCATATCCCCATTTTAGAGGTTTTAATATTTCAAGTTCTTTATCAGGAGTTCTTGTTTGATAAATCTCTTTTGCAAAAGTTATCTCTTCTTTTGGAGTTAGCTTTGCTTTTTTTGTTAAAAGATCGATTTTTTCGTCCATTTTGTGTGCAAGAAGTATTTCTAAATTAATGTCATATGGGTATTTTAAAATCTCTTTTATTGGAGCGGTTTTTGCGAAGATATAAAATGCTTCTTTTTTAATCTCTTCGTTTTTAAATTTTTTTAAAACTTCTTTTGCATAGTTTGGTTCTTTTTTGAGTCTATTTTTGATATTTAGCAAAAACCAAGGATTGTCTTCTTTGATTTTTAGTTTGCTTATATCAATTACTTCTCCATTTAGCAACTTTTGAATTTTTTCTAAAAATTCAAACCCTTCGATTTTTTTAGGAGTAATTTCTAATCCGTTTATTAATTTTGTGAGGTTATTAATTGGTTTTAGAATTTTTACTTCTTTAATTTCATCTTTATAGAGGATTTTGTTTTTGATGTTGTTTTTGATTATTCCAATCTCTTTTTGGATATTTTTCTTTAAAAAAGAGCTTTTTAAAGATGTAAAGCTCATAAAAATAATAGAAAAAAAGTAAAAAATAAGTAAAATTCCCCCAATCCAAATTGCGTTTGGCAAAGTGATATTAACTCCGGCTATTGAGTAAGTTGATGTGGAGTTATCTTGAAGATAGATAAAAAGAGAAATTGACAAAATAAAAATTAAAGAAAATAGTGAATATTTTTTCATCTTTGCTCTTTTTCTATAATTGTTCTACATTTGATGCAATATTTTGCAAATGGCTTTATTTTTAACCTCTCTTCGTTTATATAATCATCACACATTTCACAAATTCCATAATCTCCTCTTTTGATTTTCTCCAAAGCATCTTCAATCTCTTTTAATTCTTCTTTTAGCTTTATATAAACATTAAACTCTCTGCTTGTATCCATACTTGCTACTGCAAAATCTCCATCCTCTTTAATATCGCATGAGCTAATTTCACTAATGTCTTGGGAGATGGAGTATAAAATTTTTTCAATTTCCGCTTTTCTTGCAAGTAATATCTCTTGAAACTCTTTTAAATTCATTTTTTCTCCTTTTTATTTGTGGTAAGGGTGGTTATTTTTGATTGTTAGCCCTCTGTAAATTTGCTCAAATAGCACAAGTTTTGCGATTTTGTGACTCATTGTAAGAGGACTTAAAGATATATTAACTCCCTTTTTTTTAAACTCCTCATCAAATCCGAAAGCTCCCCCTATAAAAAAGTTAATTTGAGAGTGATTTAGCAAAGAAGCAAATTCAAAACTATCAACTAACTTCCCATCGGGAGTTAATATAACATTAAATCCGTTTTGAATATACTTTTCAAATAGCTTTGAGTACTCTTTTTGAGGGTTTTGAGATTTTGCAAGATTTTTAGAGTAAAGAGTTATATTTTTGATGTTTGCAAAAGGCTTGGATTTTTTTATAAATTCATCTATCTCTTTTTTAAAATCCTCTTTTTTTTCGATTGAGTAGATATTAATTTGCATATATCACTTCCTACCACTTTAAATTTTGCTGGAATTTTATCATAAATTTTTACTCCTCCAATAACGGCTACTGGGTGATAAGATAAATTTATAAGTTCAATAATTTTATCTCCTAAAATGTTAGAAGTATCTTTTGTAGAGGTTTTTCTATAAGCTCCAAGTCCAATATAACTTAAAGGAAGAGAGTTAGCTTCTAAAATTTCTTCTTTATTATGAGTTGAGAGTCCAATTATTTTTCTTTTTTTGGAATTTGAAGAGGAGATAAAAAATTTATCATTTTTTATCTCCCAACTGCCCTCTTTTATTGCTTTTATAAACTCATATTTGCTAATACCAAATTTTAAAGAGTAATGCTCCAAATCCTCTTGTCCTATGTGAATTCCATCCGTTTCATTTAAAAGTTCAATTTCGTCGTTTATAATAAGGGGCTTTTTCCAATATTTTTTAATTTCTTTTAATCTCTCTTTTTTTTCTTTTAAAGTGGAGTTTTTGTCTCTATATTGCAAAATTTTTGCTTTTAATCCTTTTGCTTTTTTACAAAATTCTTTTATTGATACATTATATTTTTGGAGCGTATCAAAATCAAGCAGAGCGTATAGAGCCATTTTCTTCTCTTAGGGTATATTTTAATAAATCAGCAATTGTTTTTTTTAGTTCTTTTCTCTTAACTACCATATCAATAAGCCCGTGTTCTAATAAAAATTCAGCCCTTTGGAATCCATCGGGTAATTCTTCTTTTATTGTATCTTTAATAACTCTTGCTCCGGCAAATCCAATCATTGCCCCAGGTTCAGCAATGATAAAGTCTCCTAAAAACGCAAAGCTTGCACTAACTCCTCCAAAGGTAGGGTCTGTTAGCACTGATATGTATGGGAGTTTATGTTCGGCTAAGCTGGCAAGAGCAGCACTCGTTTTTGCCATTTGCATAAGAGAAAAGGTAGACTCTTGCATTCTTGCTCCACCACTTGTTGATACAATCACAAGTCCTTGTTTTTTATCAATAGCTCTCATTACAGCTCTTGTAATTTTTTCCCCCTCAACACTTCCAAGACTTCCTCCCATAAAATCAAAATCAAATACTACCAGTTGAGTTGGAATTCCATTAATCTTACACTCCCCAGCAATTACTGCACTTTTTCTTCCAGTTTTTTTATAATTCTCTTCAATTCTTTTTTTATAGCTTTTTTTATCTACAAAATTTAAAGGGTCAACTGGTTCTAAGTTTGAATCATATTCAACAAAAGTTCCCTCATCTGCAAGAAGTTTTATTCTATCTTCTGCTTTCATTCTAAAATGGTATTCGCATTGAGGGCAAATATTTTCATTTTTTAAAATCTCTTTATAAAAGATAATATTACCACATCTTGGGCATTTTATCCAGTTTTTAGGATTTTCTTGGGTAGTTGGTTGGGGGCGTTTAAATTTTTTTAGGAAATCTCCAAATCCCATTTTATTCCTTTATGATGTTTAAAATTTCTTCTAAATATTCATATTTTGGGCTCATTACAATTAAATCATCCTCAAAATGCCAAAAACAATCGCTATTGTAAAATTTTGCAGCTGCTATATCAAACTCTCTAATTTCACCTTTGTAAATTACTGCTTTGCTTGCTTCTCCATATGCAAGAGATAAACTCAAAGCTCCTGGTGCTCTAAATTTTAGGTTATGTTTTGCAAGTTTAGTAACAATTTCTGGATTTTTATATGCTTTTTCAAAAATCACGACATCGTGGCGGAAGTTTGCGTGAAAAGGTTTTCTAAAAAGATTATCAAACTTTTTGCCGTTTTCATCTCTTATAAAATAATCTCCGTTGCTTAAATTAACGATTACGCTTGCTGTGTCTTCAAAGTAGATACTTGTTCCAAAGTATGGGATATTGTTTGATACATTATAGCTTCCATCAATTGGATCAATTATTATTGTTTTGTCTTTTTTGTTATCAATATATCCAGCCTCTTCACTTAAAATATTTCCAAATTCTGATAACTTTTTAATTAAAATCTTCTCAGCAATAAGGTCAATGTTTAAGCTTCTATCACCTCCAAATCCAATTCCTCTCTCTTCAAATAAGTTAAGCTCTTCGTGTAAAGCTCTTATGATTTTTAACGCACAGCATAAAGCTGCGTCTGTGAAATTGCTACTTAGACTCATTTTTATTTCCTATTTGAGTCCAATTTAAAGGCTTAAAATTCTCATCATACAAACTTGGAGTGCCTTTTGCTTGAAGTTCTTCAACTGCTTTTTTTGATTTTTCAAGTTCTTCGTTGAATTTTTTAATCTGCTCTTTTGTTGGATGGAAATTTTTCCACTCATTGCTTCCACTTAAAACCTCTTTTAATCTTTTTGCTTTTTCTTTATCTGTTTTTCCAGCCAGAATGTAATAACTCATAGCTTTTGCGTTTTTATGAAACGAAAGAGGATATAAAATAATGTGGACTTTGTAATTTTTTGCTAAATACTCTTTTTTTTGTTTTTCCATCATCTTACAAAATGGACACTCTGGATCAGTTACAAGATATAAATCTTTTTTGCCGCTTCCAAAGCTAAATAGCACTCCTTGTTTGATAATTTTTGCATTTTTGGGAAAATCTGGCACAACTGGTTTTTTTGTTTTGTTATCAATTACTCTTCCAAGAATTGTATATTTTTTATCAGCCGTAATATAAATAAGTCCATTTCCTCTTGGAGTATCAATTTCTATAATGTAGAAATTATCTTTTTTAGTCCCTTTTATTTTGATGTTTTTATCTTTTTTCATTGCCGCACTAAGTTCTGGATATATAGGCGATGATTTTAAAATGTTTATAACTTCTTGTTGAGGTAATACCTTATCAAATGCAAAAAGACTTGCTGCCATACTTAAACTTAAAATTAATTTTCTCATTGAATCTCCTTTAAAATTTTTTTTACAACTTCTTTTGGATTTTTTGCTTTATAAATTGGTCTTCCCACTACTATAAAATCTACTAAATTCTCTTTTGCTTCTTGTATAGTGGCTACTCTTTTTTGGTCCTCTGCTTCTTCTTTAAATGGACGAATACCGGGAGTTAGGGTAATAAAATCTTTACCGGTAATCTCTTTTATCTCTTTGCTCTCCCACACACTGCAAACCACCCCATCAAGTCCGGCTTCATAAGATAAAAGAGCAAACTCTTTTGCTTTTGTTTTAATGTCGCTTCCGTAAATTTTTTTAAACTCCTCTTCATCAAAACTTGTAAGGGCGGTAACCGCTAAGACTAATGGGCGTTTTTTAAACTTTGAGAGTCTTTCTATTACTGCGCCCATAGCTTTTTTTCCGGCACTTGCGTGGATGTTAAACATATCAACCCCAAGCTTTGCTATCTCTTCGCTTGCATCTGCCATTGTGTTTGGAATATCGTATAACTTCAAATCCAGAAATATATTATACCCCATTTTTTTTAACTCAATGATAAATTCCTTGCAATCTCTTATATAACTTCTAAAACCAACTTTTAGCCAAATATCTTTTGAATACTCTTTTAGCTCTTTTGCAAGTTTTAAATTTTCTTCTTTACTTTTACTATCAAGTGCAATGCAAAGTTTCATTTTTCACCTTTTTCAACCTTTGGAAGGGTTATCCCTTTTTGTCCGTGGTATTTTCCTTTTTTGTCTTTATAGCTAACTTCACACATCTCATCAGCCCCTAAGAAAATAAGCTGAGCAATCCCTTCATTTGCGTATATTTTTGCTGGAAGAGGGGTTGTGTTTGATATTTCAATAGTAATATGCCCTTCCCACTCAGGCTCAATTGGAGTAACATTTACAATAATTCCACATCTTGCATAAGTGCTTTTTCCAACGCAAATTGCCAAAACATCCCGTGGCATCTTAAAATATTCAACGCTTCTACACAGTGCAAAAGAGTTTGGAGGTATGATACAATCTCCCTTTATTTTTACAACATTTCTTTCATCAAAGTTTTTAGGGTCAACGATGGTTGAATTTATATTGGTAAATACCATAAACTCATCGCTAACTCTTATATCATATCCATATGAGCTAACTCCATAGCTAATAATTCCATCTCTTACTTGTTTTTCTTCAAAAGGGGTTATCATCCCAAATTCTTTTGCCATTTTTTTAATCCATTTATCAGACTTTACCCCCATTTAATTCCTTTTTCTTAAAATTGTATCAAATTTATGTTATTATTTTACTAAAAGCCTAAGGGGAGAGAATGGATTTAAAAACTATAAAAGAGATTTTAAAAGCATTTGATAAATCAAGTGCGAGTACTTTTGAATTTGAAAATGATGAATTTAGAATTTATATTGACAAAAATAATCCTCAAAGTAATTCTCAAAATCAAGTAATAGCTCCTCAACAACCTCAACAAACGCCAATTGTTCAACACATTGAAGCAAAGCCAGAGTGCGAAGTAGAAGGTGATCTTATTACTTCTCCAATGGTAGGGACTTTTTATCAAGCACCAAGTCCTGATAGCCCTCCTTATGTAAAGGTTGGTGATAAGGTTAAAAAGGGGCAGACTTTGTGCATTATTGAGGCAATGAAAATTATGAATGAGCTAGAAGCTGAGTTTGATTGTGAAATTTTGGAAGTTTTGGTAGAAGATGGACAACCGGTTGAATATGATACTCCATTATTTAGAGTAAAAAGGCTAAGTTAATGAGACTTAAAAGAATCTTAATAGCCAATAGGGGAGAAATTGCTCTTAGGGCAATTAGAGCTATTCATAAGCTAAATAAAGAGGCTATTTGCATCTATTCAAAGGCGGACAAAGATGCTATTTATCTTAAATTTGCCGAGGGGGCTGTTTGTGTGGGACCTGAGAGAAGCAGTGAGAGTTATCTTAATATTCCCGCAATCATTACAGCGGCTGAGATGACGGAGTGTGATGCGATTTTCCCGGGATATGGATTTTTGAGTGAAAATCAAAACTTTGTAGAAATTTGCAAAGCCCACAATATCGCTTTTATCGGACCAAGCCTTGAAGTTATGGAGCTTATGGCAGATAAAAGCAAAGCCAAAGAGGTTATGAAAAAAGCGGGAGTTCCTGTAATTCCTGGGAGTGATGGGGCTATAAAGGATGTGGAAGAAGCTAAAAAAGTAGCAAAAGAAATTGGATATCCGGTAATTTTAAAAGCCGCAAGCGGTGGTGGTGGAAGAGGGATGAGGGTTGTTGAAGATGAGAGTTATTTGGAAAATGCCTTTTTAGCAGCAAGTAGTGAAGCTGAGAGTGCTTTTGGAGACCCGACTATTTATATGGAAAAATATATCCAAAAACCTCGCCATATTGAAGTGCAAATCCTTGGAGATAAACATGGAAATGTTATTCACCTTGGAGAGAGGGATTGTACCCTTCAAAGAAGACACCAAAAACTTATAGAAGAGTCCCCAGCTACCATTCTTGATGAAAAAACTCGCAAGAAGCTTCTTGATACGGCGGTAAAAGCGGCAAAAGCGATTGGGTATTATAGTGCTGGGACTATTGAATTTTTGGTGGATAAGGATTTAAATTTTTACTTTATGGAGATGAATACCCGCCTTCAAGTAGAGCATCCAGTAAGTGAAATGGTAACTGGGCTTGATATAGTGGAGTGGATGATAAGGATTGAGGAGGGGGATAAAATTCCAAGTCAAGATGAAATTGAATTTAAAGGACACGCAATAGAGTGTAGAATTTTAGCCGAAGACCCAGAGAAATTTGTGCCAAATCCTGGAAAGATTCAAAAATTATATGTGCCAGGTGGAAAAGATGTAAGAGTTGATACTCATATTTATGCTGGATATATTATTCCTCCATATTATGATAGCTTAATTGCAAAGGTTATTACTTGGGGGAAAGATAGGGATGAGGCTATAAGAGTTATGAAAGAGGCGTTAAGGGAATTTAAGATAACTGGAATTAAAACAACCATTCCTTTTCACCTTAAAATGCTTGAAAATGAAGATTTTTTAAATAATAATTACGATACGAAATATTTGGAGTTAAGGGAGAACTCTTAATGAGGTAATCTCTCCTTTAACATCTCCTACTTTTAAAACATTTTTTACTACTCCTTTTATGGTTACCCAATTGGAGTTGTTAACATCCAAAAATAAAATTCCTTTATCCCCGGCAAATACTTTATTATAGAGGTTAACTTTTAATTTTGTTATGGATTTTGATTTTTGAAGAATGCTAACATCAACCCTTCCTGTGTGCCTTTCTCCTCCTAAGGCTTTAAAAGTTTTAGATTTGGAGTGCATTATTTTTGGTAAGTTCCAATAAAGAGTTAAAATATCGTTTTTTGCAAAAAAGTTAAGGGATTTTTTGTAGATAAATTTTCCATCTTTATACTTTGTTTTGTAAATTTTGGAGTTGTTGTAATCAAAAGAGTAAATAAGGGTATATTGCTTGCCATTTCTTATAATTATGCTTTTGTATTCAAGAGGGATTAGTATGTTGTTTTTAATAATTCCAGTTGATTGATAAATTTGGGTTAGATTTACAAATTTTTTTGCAAATCCAGTTGTTTTGGAGATTGTAGTAATTAGATAGTGAGAATTAAATTTTTTAAAACTTCCACTTGCAGTAGCAATCGTCCCAAACCATCCATAATTTGCTTTATAAGTTGCACTTATCTCAAACCCAAGACTAAAAATTCCAATAAATAATAGTAAAATTATTCTCATAGTTAACCTTTTTGAAAATTATATCAAAGGAGAGAGATGAAGATTGTATTTTTGGATGCTTTAACGCTTGGAGATGTTAATTTTGATAGATTTAGAGAGTTTGGAGATGTTAAGGTGTATGATGTTACTTTAAGAGATGAGGTTATAGATAGAGTAAAGGATGTGGATATTGTTGTGACAAATAAGGTTGTAATTGATAAAGAGGTGATGGATAACTCTAACATAAAGTTTATTCAAGTTGCGGCAACTGGGATGAATAATGTAGATTTAGAGTATGCAAAGAAAAAAGGGATTTTAGTTAAAAATGTAAGTGGGTATTCTACTCCATCTGTGGTGCAGCATACTTTTGCATTAGTGCTTGGGCTTTTGAATAGGGTAAAATATTTTGATGAATATACTCGCAGTAAGTATTCAAAAAGTAAAATTTTTACTCATATTGTGCCTTGGTTTGAGATAAAGGGTAAAAGATGGGGGATTATTGGACTTGGAAGTATAGGCAAGGAGGTTGCAAAGGTTGCAAAGGCTTTTGGGGCTGAGGTTGTTTATTATTCAACAAGTGGTAAAAATAACTCAAAAGAGTATAAAAGAGTAGAGCTTGATGAGCTTTTAAAAAGTAGCGATATTATCTCCATTCACGCCCCTTTAAATGATAATACCAAAAATTTAATAAGCTTTGATGAAATTATGAAAATAAAAGATGGGGCGATTTTAGTAAATGTTGGAAGAGGTGGAATTATAAATGAGAGAGATTTAGCAAAAGCACTTAGCGTTAAAGATATTTTTATAGGGATTGATGTGTTTGAAAAGGAGCCAATTAATGAGGATAATCCTTTGTTGAAATTTAAAGATAAAACTCTCTTATCTCCTCATATTGCTTGGACGAGTATTGAAGCAAGAGAGAGATTGATGGATGGAATTTATCAAAATATTAAGCAATTTCTAAATCGCTAAGTTTATTTTTAAACTCTTCTAAAATTAAGCTTTTTATATAAGATGGATTTTCTTTTACCCAAAAAGAAGCGGTAAAAGAGATGGTAGTAGGAGAGATTGAGGTTGTAAGGATTGATGGAGGAGGGGATTTTAGGATATTTGGATTAGTAGAGATTACATTTAGGATGTTTTGTTTTAAAGAGTCAATATCTTTAATGGATTGGGCTTTGATTTGAAGGGAGATTTTTTTAGATTTTGTTTTTGAATAGTTTATTATTTTTGTAGAGATGATGTTTGAGTTTGGAAGTATTGTTAGATTATTTTCATTTGTTAATATGTGAGTTTGGAAAACTCCTATTAAATTTACTCTCCCCTCAACTCCTCCAATCTCAACATAATCTCCAACTTTAAATGGTCTTAATATCAAAATGACAATTCCAGCTCCGATATTTGCAAAATTTTTTTGTAAAGCAAGTCCAATTGTAACCCCAATAGCTCCAATCATAGCGGCAAATGAAGCGGTATTTATCCCAAGAGCGTTAATTGCACTTGCGATTACTAAGAAGATAAGCCCAAAGTAGATTAGTCTTTGAAGAAATTTCTCTAAGGTTGGGTCTAAATTAATCTTTTCGAATGCTTTTACTATAACTTTTGATATCCATTTGACGATAAAATGACCAACTATTAAGATTAAAATTGCACTAAGTAAGTGAGGGAGGTAAGAGAGTATTTTATTTATCATATTTTTCCCAGTTGTTTGAAGTTATTATAAATTGTAAAAGTTTAACATAAAGCTCTTTTTTTTGGGAATATCTTTTAAGAGTTTCAGCAGCTTTGGTGCCTGTTAGGGTTTTGTTTTGTTCTCTTAATTTTTCTCTTAAATCTCTAAATTCTTTGTAGGCTCTATTTCTATTTAGATTTAGCATATAGGCTCTAAGGGATGCTTCAATTGATGGAAAAATTTTTATTGAGTAGGCAATTTTTATATTTTTGTATCTATTTTTTGGTTTTAATCCTTTGTTTGAATACTCCCAATGCCCAAATAAATTATTTGCTTCTCTTGCAAATCTACTCTTACTCCAAGCACTCTCAACTGCTGCTTGGGCGAGTGCTAGGGATGGAGGGATTATATCTACTTTTTTTAAAAAGTTTTTTTTATCGGTTAGCTCTTTTATATGATAAATAGAAGCAACTTTGGCAAGAAAAATAACTTTGTTAGGTTCTATTAAAAAGTAAGGGTCGTTAAATATTGAGATTATTTTTTTTCTTAGGTTTAAGATGTTCTGATTTTCTTTTTTAATAAGAGGAAGCATAATGGATACAAATGCTTTTTTTTGTTTTTCTACATTTTTGATGTTGTAATACCAGCTTGGAAATGCGGCGTATATTTTTATGGTAATCAAAGCTATTACTAGCTTTTTCAAAATAATCTTCCTTGGATTGATTTTAGTTTATAGCTTTTTCTGTGAATATCGCAATATCCATACTCTCTTATTTTTTGGATGTGCTCTTTTGTTATGTAGCCTTTGTGTTGTTTAAAATTGTAGTTAGGATAGAGTTTGTCCATTTCTATCATAAATCTATCTCTACTAACTTTTGCCAAAATGCTTGCTGCACTAATCTCTTTTATTTTTAAATCTCCTTTTATAATAGGTTTTATTCCTTTTATTCCAAAGTTTGTATTTCCATCAAAGAGATATTCATTTGCTTTTATTGTAGATTTAATTTCAATTAATGCTTCTTTTATAACTTGACTTAACCCTTTTTTATCAATCTCTTGTGGTTCTTTATAGACTATGTGATAGATTGAAATCTCTTTAATTATTTCAAAAAATTCCTCTCTTTTTTTAGGAGTTAGTTTTTTAGAGTCTGTTAGCTTTTTAATTATTTCATCTTTTTTGATAAATTTGCATCCAGCAACAACCAAAGGTCCAGCACAACATCCTCTTCCAGCTTCATCTATTCCGCAAATTTCCATTGTATAAATGGCATCACCTCCACTTTGAATTTTTTGTATTTTATCTCAAACTCATTTGAGATTGTAATAATTGTTAATTTTTTTATATCTTTTATTTTTGAGAGTTTCTCTGTAATCGTCTCGTTATTGGCAAAAGGTGAGACTAAGATTGCTTCTTTTTTTTCTGGCATATAAAATGTAACTCCTTCTTTATAGTAGACTTTCTCTTTTAACTCTAAAAAGATGATATTTTCAAATGTATACTGGATATTTTTTCTATTTGTTAAGATATTTTTAAAAGCAAAGTTATAAGAGAAAAATTTTTTGGGTGATTTTGGAGAGTTGAATTTTTCAACTTCAAAAATTACTCTATCTTCTATTAACTCTTTTACGACTGAATAGAATCTATCCTTGCTTATTTTAAAGTCTCTTTTTAGAATTTGGAATATTTGATAGAGAGTAAATTTTTCGCCTATGTTTGCTAAGAACATTTTTAAAATTTTTTTGTCATATTCTAAAAGCTCGAATGTTTCTTTTAAGTATTCATTATTAAAATATTCTTCGTTAATTATCCTTGGGAAATTCCCAAGTCTTAAAAATTTATCAAAAGAGGCATTGATTGAGAGAGTATTATCAAATGCAAAAAACTCTTCAAAATCAAGTGCTCTTAATTCTATTTTTTTGAATCCTTTAATGGAGATATTTTTATTTGAAGTTATAAAAGTTGGTTTGTTTGGAATTGGAATTGAAAAATCATAATTTTCAAAGATTACTAAATCGCAGTTTTTGAAGTTAAAGTCTTTTTCTTTATAATCTTTAAAGTCAATATATTTATATTTGCCTTTGAAATTTTTTAAGAAGTTGAATATCAAAAAAGTTTTACCAACTCTTTTTGGACCTGTTATTAATGTGTTTTCAAGTTTAAGGGACTCTTTTCTATTTAAAATTTTTTTTGGAATCATCACCTTTCTTTTTAAATAATTATAATCAATCTTTTGAACAACAGTCAAAAACTCATAACCTAAGTTATGAGTTAAAGTAATCTTGGATAGATTTTACTTTAATTTGTGAGTTTTGTAAAAATTTAATTGCTTCAATTGCCGCACGGGCTGCTGGAATTGTTGTAAAGTATGGGATATTTTGGTTTAGCACTTCTCTTCTTATAATTTTTGCATCATCTTTGCTGGCTTTATTGTCACTGGTATTAATCACTAAGCTAATTTCTTCGTTTTTAATCATATCCACGACATTTGGTCTACCTTCGCTAACTTTTAATACCCTCTCACACTCAATCCCGGCATCTTTTATCACTTTATAAGTTCCGCTGGTTGCTACAATCTCAAATCCAAGTTTTTTAAATGCTTTTGCAATTTCTGGCGCAAACTCTTTATCAAGGTCTGTTAGGGAGATAAATACTTTTCCGCTTGTTGGCAAGAAATTTTTAGCCGCTGCTTGTGCTTTTGCAAAGCTCTCTCCAAAGCTTTTACTAATACCCATAACTTCTCCGGTTGATTTCATTTCCGGTCCAAGAATTAAATCAGCTCCTGGGAGTTTGTTAAATGGAAATACCGCTTCTTTAACAGCTATGTGTTTTTTTAGTTTTGGTTTATAAACATTTCCATCCCACTCTACAATATTATATTTATCATAAAAATCAAGTGCTTCTTTTAATACCCTTCCATCGTTAATCTTAGGATTATAAGCCAAATTCCACATAACCCTTGTTGCAACTTTTGCCATTGGAATGCCTGTGGCTTTACTTACAAACGGTACGGTTCTACTTGCTCTTGGATTTACTTCAATAAGGTAGAGTTTATCTTTGTGAAGGGCGTATTGGATATTTAAAAGTCCTTTTACTCCAAGTTTTAAAGCAATCTCTTTTGTTGCTTTTTCAATCTCTTTTAATTTTTCTTCACTAATACTAACACTTGGCAAGCTACACGCACTATCTCCACTATGGATTCCAGCTTCTTCAATGTGTTGCATAATTCCGCCAATATACACTTCTTTGGTATCACTTATTGCATCAACATCAAGTTCAATTGCTCTATCTAAAAATTTATCAATTAATACTGGACTTTCATTACTAACACTTACCGCTTCATCCATATATTCTTTAAGTTCATCTTCGTTATAAACAATCCTCATAGCCCTTCCACCAAGCACATAGCTTGGTCTAACAAGCACTGGATATCCAATCTCTTTTGCGATTGTAAAAGCCTCTTCTTTTGTAAAAGCGGTTCCGTTTTGAGGTTGATTTAGTCCAAGCTCTTTTATAAATTCAGAAAATTTTTCTCTATCTTCGGCAATGTCAATCACTTTGGCACTAGTTCCAATGATTTTTGCACCAATACTTGTTAGCGGTTTTGCAAGTTTTAGTGGAGTTTGCCCTCCAAAATGGACAATTACCCCATCTGGATTTTCACGCTCTACTACATTTCTTACCCTCTCAAAATCAATTGGTTCAAAGTATAAAACATCACTTGTGTCATAATCGGTTGATACGGTTTCTGGGTTGCAGTTATACATTATTGTCTTAACTCCAAGGTCATTTAGCGCAAAAGCTGCGTGCACGCAACAATAATCAAACTCAATCCCCTGTCCAATCCTGTTTGGACCGCCTCCTAGGATTAATACTTTCTTTTCATCTTTTAAGTCACTCTCTCTTAGAGGAACATTTTTTGTAATGTTTGTTGATGAATAGAGATAACTTGTAGTTGTATCAAATTCAGCCGCACATGTATCAACTTCATTATAATCAAGTTCAATTCCTAATCTTTTTCTTGCATTATATACATCGTTTTCATTAACCCCGATTAACTTTGCAATCATCTTATCACTAAATCCGTAACTTTTTGCCCTTCTTAATTTTTCCTCATCATTTAAAATCTCAATATCAATTTCTTTTTCAAAATCTACTATCTCTTTAATTTGATTTAAAAACCACTTATCAATGTTTGTTAGTTCATATACTTCATCAATGCTTTTACCCATCCTAAACGCTTCTGCTACATACAAAATCCTCTCATCGTTTGGAATTCTAAGCTTTTTGATAAGTTCACTCTCATCACACTCTCTTCTATCAAATCCGCTAAGTCCGGTTTCAAGGGAGCAGAGTGCTTTTTGAATGGACTCTTTAAAGGTTCTTCCAATTGCCATAACTTCCCCAACGCTTTTCATTGAAGTAGTTAGCGTTGAATTGGCACTTGGGAATTTTTCAAATGTAAAGCGTGGAATTTTTGTAACAATATAATCAATTACTGGCTCAAAACTTGCAGCAGTTCCTGTGATGTCGTTTTTAATTTCATCTAACGTATATCCAACGGCAAGAAGGGTAGCTACTTTTGCAATAGGATAGCCTGTGGCTTTACTTGCAAGTGCTGAGCTTCTACTAACCCTTGGGTTCATCTCAATTACAACCATTCTTCCATTTTTTGGATTTATAGCAAACTGGACATTACTTCCACCAGTATCTACTCCAATCTCTCTTAAAATCGCAAAGCTTGCATCCCTTAACCTTTGATACTCTTTATCCGTTAGTGTTAGAGCCGGGGCAACCGTTATGCTATCTCCTGTATGCACTCCCATAGGGTCAAAGTTTTCTATACTACATACGATTATGCAGTTATCTTCCTTATCACGAATTACTTCCATCTCATACTCTTTCCACCCAAGGAGGCTTTCTAGTATCTCAATCTCGCTAATTGGACTTGCTTCAAGTCCCGTTTTTGCAAGTTCTTTAAACTCATCCATATTATAAGCAACTCCGCTCCCAAGTCCTCCAAGAGTATAAGCTGCCCTTACAATCAAAGGAAATCCTATCTCTTTTGCAATCTTAACAGCTTCATCAAGAGTATGGGCAGTTGCACTTTTTGCAAGGTCTAATCCGATTTTTTCAATCGCTTTTTTAAACTCTTCTCTATCTTCCCCTTTTTTAATCGCTTGGGGGTTTGCTCCAAGAAATTCTATCCCTTCAAGCATTCCTTTTTCATACATTTCCATTGCAACATTAAGTGCGGTTTGACCTCCCATTGTAGGAAGTATCGCATCAACATTTTCTTTTTCTATTATTTTTTTGACGACTTCTGGGGTAATTGGCTCAATATAAGTAGCGTCGGCAAATTCAGGGTCAGTCATAATAGTAGCCGGGTTTGAATTTATTAAAACAACTCTATATCCCAAAGATTTAAGAGTCTTTGCAGCTTGGACTCCTGAGTAGTCAAATTCGCTTGCTTGTCCTATTACGATTGGTCCTGAACCTATTAAAAGAATAGTTTTTATATCTTCTCTTTTTGGCATTGAAAACCTTTTTTATATGTAATTATACCTTAAATTATTTTTAATAGCCTTTCTAATATAGTTTAAATTATGAAAGAGATAAAGTCATTCATTTATTTTCTTATATCTTTTTTAATGTATAATTTCACCAAAAAGGGAAAATTTGAAACTACCTCAAAAGATAGAAGCTCTAAGACGTGCAAGTATTTTTAATAAAAAAACAAGAGAATATGCCATAAATGAACTTAAAAAAGATAAAAGCTACCTTAGTAAGTGTTTAAAGGAGGATTTAAAAGAAAATTCAATTTTTAGAAATTATGAGGATTATTTAGTTTCTGTGGTATTAGAAAGAGATGGAGTTATAGAGAGATTAAAGCCAATCTCTTTTGGGAGGATTTTTAATTCAAAAGAGTTTTTAAAGCTTTACCTTGAAGATTTTAAAAGGGTTCCTTTGGAGTTTAGGGTAAGGAAAGTAGGGGTTTTTGATACAGAGACTACTGATATTTTCGGATACATCCTCTCATACGCTTTTGTAATTGAGGATTTGAGTGAATTTAAGATTCAAAAAGAGGTTTATGAGCTTTTAAATCCAAAAGCAAAGATTAAAAAAGAGGCTTATGAAGTGCATAAAATAAGTGAAGAAATGGTAAAAAACAAACCTACTTTTATTGAAAAAAAGGATGAAATTTTAGCATTGTTTGATGAGGTTGATATGGTTGTTGGGCATAATGTCTTTTTTGACTTTGGAATATTAAAAAGGGAGCTTGAAAGAGCAAAGCATTTCCCAAATATTATAGAGGTGCCAATATTTGATACTATGTTTTATAGTTGGGATATTGTTGTTTTGGATAAAAAAAAGCAGCCTCGCCTCGAAGAAGCAGTGGCGTTTTTTTTAGGAAATAGGCAAGTTAACTATCATAATGCGTTAGAAGATGTAAAGATGACTTTGCAAGTTTTTAATAAATTAATTCAAGATGGAGAAAAATTCTCTTGAAAAGCTATAAAAATTTGATATAATTCACTTTACAAAGCGGGCTTAGCTCAGTTGGCTAGAGCGCCACCTTGCCAAGGTGGAGGTCGCGGGTTCGAGTCCCGTAGCCCGCTCCATTGGCGCCATAGCCAAGTGGCTAAGGCAGGGGCCTGCAAAGCCCTGATCCCCGGTTCGAATCCGGGTGGCGCCTCCATTAAGTTTTTTTTAAGAAACTTATGCTACAATTCTACCCCAAGCCCGGGTGGCGGAACTGGTAGACGCAAGGGACTTAAAATCCCTCGGGCGATTAAGCCCGTGCCGGTTCGAGTCCGGCCCCGGGCACCACTTTATGGAGAGGTGGCCGAGTGGTTGAAGGCGGCGGCCTTGAAAGCCGTTGTACGGGCAACCGTACCGTGGGTTCGAATCCCACCCTCTCCGCCACTTAATGTCTTAAAAAATCCCTAAAATTTGCTAATATATAAAGATAGTTAAAATTCATACTCCTATTATTACCTCCAAAATGTTTGTTGTTTAGTGATGGTTAAAAATAATTTTTTAGCTTTTCTAAAAGCGCCAGAGGCAACTTTAATTTTGTTTGCTTATTAGTGGATGATTAGTGCCAGAGAAAAAAAGAAGATTCAATTTATGCTAAAATTATCAAAAATTAAAGGCTATTTATGAAAAGAGGATTTACTTTGCTTGAACTTATGATTGTGATTATTATTTTAGGACTTATCGCTGGGCTTGTTTTGCCAAATGTTTTAGGACAAAGTGAGAGAGCAAAAGAGAAGCTTGTTTGTGTGCAGATGAAGAATTTAAAAAATGCACTTGATAACTTTAAACTTGAAGAAGGAAGTTATCCAACAACTCAGGAAGGATTGAGAGCTTTGATTCAAAATCCAAACCCTCAAAAATATAAAAACTATCCTCAAAATGGATTTTTAAGCTCAAATAAACTTCCAAAAGACCCTTGGGGGCATCCTTATATTTATGTAAATAATAATGGCAAAATAGATATTATCTCCCTTGGGGCTGATGGTAAAGAGGGAGGAGAGGGTGAAAATAAAGATATAAGACTCTCAGAGTGTCAAGAGTAGGTTTTAGCTTAATTGAGATTTTGATAGTTGTTTTTATTATGGGGATACTCTACTCTCTTGTCTCTTTTTCAAAAATTTATATAAAACCTGTTTATTTGGAGGATTTTAAGAATGCTTTTTATCCAAATGGAGAGGTTATGTTAAAAGATGGGAAGTTAAAAGTAGAGCCTAAAAAAAAGGTTGTTTTAGGAGATGTTAAACAATATTTTTATGATTTGAAAACTCAAAATTTTTATGAAGGGAAAGGCTTTTATTATATCCAAAAAAATGGACTTCAAAATAGCTTTATTGCGTGTGATATGGAATTTTGTTATGTTTTTTTGCCATTTGAAATTGTAAAAGTTAGAGGATTTAGTAGGGCAAAGGAAATTTTTTTGAATAGGGAGTATTTACCAAAAGAGGGGGAGTATTATTGAGAGCTTTTACTTTAATAGAGGTTTTAATCTCCCTTTATATTGCGGTTTTGGGGGTTTTAGTTTTTTATGAGGTTGTTTATAATCATAAAAAGATTTTAACTTTTCAAGAAAGAAGAGATGATTTTTATTTAAAGGCTTCTTTGATTATGGATAAAGAAGCAAACTTTACTATTAAAAATGATTCAATTTTAAGAGAGCTTAGAAAAAAATATGAAATTAAAGTAAGAAAAGAGAATTTTAAAAGGTTTTTTGTTGAAGAGATTGAAATTTATAACAAAACAAATAGAGCAGTTTTTTATGGGTTTGGAATAAAATGAGAGCTTTTACATTAATTGAGCTTATCATTTCTATTTTTTTATTTTTTTTATTGACGCTTTTTTTGAGTGAGGCTATTTATCAAGCAAGAAATGTAAAATTTCAAAAATCTTCTTTAATCTTTACTCTAAGTAAAGTCTTGCAAGCAGATATTTTGAATGCTTCTTTTATTAAGATTGAGTCTAAAAATCCAAATTATGTTAGAATTTATCTTAAAACTCATAATTCTTTGCACTTTTTAAGAGGATATATAAATGTGATATACTACATTTCTAAAAATCAAGATACTTTATTAAGGCTTGAATCAAAAGAGAAAGTCAAAATTCCTACCTTTAAAGAGAATTTCTTTTTGGATAAGTTTGTTAAAGGAGTTAAATTTTTTAGAGTTTATTATAAGAATGGGAGATATGGAGTTTTTATTAATAATGGCAAAGTAACTTTTTTTGAAATTTATAAAGGAATGAAATGAAAGTTAGGGCACTTAATTTAGGGTATAAACCAACAGATATTGCAGTAGGGAGTGCTAGGAGTTGTTATTTTGGAGGGGGAATTGTAACGCCAGAGAGTGTAAGTGAGTGGAAAAAGAAAAACGAGCTTTTAAACTCTATCTTTAAAGCAGGGCACCATACAACTTTGATGCACTATCATTTTACATTTTTAATTGAAGGGATAAGCCGTCTTCTTATTTGGAGACTACTTCACTCTCACCCCTTTTACAATTCAGAGCAAGTGAGCCAAAGATACGCTAAAATGAAGCCTCAAAATTTTACCTATCCAAAAAGAGCAAATAAAAAGAGTTGGCAAAACTATTATGCGAAGATGTTTTCTTATTATGAGGAGCTTATTGAGAGGTTAAATCCTGTGATTGAAAATATTTTACCAAAATTCAAAAAAAAAGAGGCGGTAAAAAAAGCCCAGGAGTTTGCAAGGTATCTTTTACCTCTTGGTATGAATGCACACCTTTATCACACAATAAATGTAATTACGGCTCTTAGGTATATAAACGCTATAAAAGTTATTCCAGAAGCGATGGATGAAGCAAAAGAGTTTAGTAAACTTATAGAAAAAGAGATGTTAAGGATTGATAAAGACTTAGCCCCTTTAATTGAGTTTGCAAAAAGTGAAGAGGTGGTATTTCCAGATATTGATATTGAGAAGATAAAAGAAGAGAAAAATATAAAAGAGAGAGTGGAGATTTTTGATATAGTAGATTATGATTTTGAATTAACTCCAAATTATGCAGGGGTTTTAAGAAGCTCTAATATCTACTTAGATGAAGCGATACTTGGGAGTTTTAACTCTTATGTTAAACTCTCTCTTAGTGCTGATGCTCAAAACCAAAGACACCGCCGCTCCCCTGCAATTCGTCCAAAACTAAAAGATATTTATAAAAGAGACTTTTATACCCCAGCTATTATCTCTTTAAATAAAGAAGTGGAGAAAATTTATAAAGAGGCTGTTGAGTTTAGTTATGACTTTTTTGAAAAAGAGAAAGAGGTTTTAGGATTTAGTGAGGCTGCTTATGCTCTTTTAAACGCTCATAACATAGAAATAGTAGAACATAACGACTTTCAGGAGTTTGCCCATAAAGCTCAAATGAGGCTTTGTTATAACGCCCAAGAGGAGATTTTTGATATTGTTTATGAGCAGGTTAGGCAGCTTAAAAAAGCGGGAGTAAAAGCAGCCAATAAGTTTTTGCCGCCTTGTGCTCTAAGGTATCAAGAGGGTATTAGACCAATTTGTCCAGAAGGCGAGAGATTTTGCGGGGTTAAAGTGTGGAAACTTGGGTTTGATGAATATGAAAGGATTATATAATGAATGAAAAGTTTTTTTTTGAAAGGATTAATAAAATTAATCCAAAAATTCTTGATGGATTAAAAGAGAAAAAAGAGTTTTCTTTTAGGATAAACAGACATAAAGCCGGACTTGAAGCAGTGGATGAATTAAAAAAAGAGGGGTATAACCCCAAAAAAGTTGAGTGGAGTGATTGGGTTTATACTCTGCCAATGGAAGAGAGGAAAAAAGTTACAAAGTCAAAGCCTTATACTTCAAATAAAATCTATATTC
>JAMOSZ010000058.1 GCA_027062625.1 Nautiliaceae bacterium | reverse complement strand
CTCTACTTCAAAATCTTGCCAAAAAGACTCTTTTGTCTCTGGATTGAATCTTTTTATTTTTGCTGTGTATTTAATTTTTTTCATCGCCCTTCCTTTAAGCTTTATTAAATCATTTTCTTTAAAAAGACAAATTTTATCTTTTTACAATTTTTTCTAAAATTTGCTATAATTTCAAATAATCTCCCGGTAGCTCAGTTGGATAGAGCGTCGGATTCCTAATCCGAAGGTCGTGGGTTCAAGTCCCGCCCGGGAGACCACTTCAAAGTGAGAAAAATCCCACCTTAAAGTGATTAATATTTCCTCTCAGCAGGTTTATAAAGGCTAATATCTACTTCACCTTTTTCATAATTAAAGCTACCATCTTCATTTTTTGTAATCATTGAATGATATAAATAATTTTCATCATCTCTTTTTGGATAGTCATCTCTATAAAAACTACCACGAGACTCTTTTCTTTGAAGTGAAGCATACGCTAATACATCCGCAATTTCAAGAAGGTTGAAAAATTCAAGAGTTGATTGCAAATCAAGGTTAAATACTTTACTTTTATCCTCAACCCCAAGATTTTTATGAGCTCTTTCAATTAAATTTTTAAGTTTCTCATAACCTTCTTGCATCTCTTTTTCGTTTTTAAATACTCCAAAATGTCTAAACATAATCTCACCAAGCTCATCTCTTAAATCACCAAGAGTCTCTTTTGATTCTTTATTCATAAGCTCTTGAATAAACTCAATATCCTCTTTTAATTTTTCTTCTCCACCACTTGCAAAATCTGTCCCTTCTGCATATCTTACTGCTTCTTTACCAGCTACATTACCAAATACTACAATATCAAGTAAGCTATTTCCTCCAAGCCTATTTGCCCCATGAACGCTAACACATTGAGCCTCACCTGCTGCATAAATTCCTTCAATTCCTGTTTCGCATTTTACGTTTGTGTGAATTCCACCCATCGCATAGTGAGCTGTTGGTTTAATTGGAATTGGCTCTTTTATTGGGTCAATACCTTCAAAGTCAATTGCAAGTTCTCTAATTTGAGGAAGTCTTGTCTTAATTTTTTCAGCCCCAAGGTGAGTTAAATCAAGATGCACATACTCTCTTCCTTCTTCATCTTTAAATCCTCTACCTTCTCTAATTTCTGTCATAATACTTCTACTAACTAAATCCCTAGGTCCTAGTTCCATTTTCTCAGGTGCATATTTTTTCATAAATCTCTCACCAAGTGCATTTATAAGATGTCCTCCTTCACCCCTTGCAGCTTCACTTACTAAGATTGCCGATTTTCTAAGCCCTGTTGGGTGAAATTGTAAAAATTCCATATCTTTTAGAGGAAGTCCAGCTCTTAGTGCTGCTGCCGTTCCATCTCCTGTGCATCCAAGTGCATTTGAAGTATACCCCCAATAAATTCTACTATGTCCACCAGTAGCTAAAATAATCGCTTTTGCTCTTATTAATTCAATCTCTCCTGTTGCAATATTAATTGCACTAACCCCTATTGCCCTTTTACCATTATGGATAATATTTAACATAAACCACTCATTTAAAAATTTAACATTATTTCTAATGCATTGCTCATATAAAGTATGAAGCATTACATGCCCCATTTTATCAGCACTATAACAAGTTCTATCTTTGCTTGCTCCACCAAAAGGACGCTGCGCTATTTTTCCGTTATTAAGCCTTGAAAAAGGTACTCCCATATGTTCCATTTCTCTTATAATTTTCGGAGCTTCATAACACATATATTTTACAGCTTCCTGGTCAGCTAAATAATCGCTACCTTTTACCGTATCAAACGTATGAAGTTCTTCGTTATCTGTTGGGTCAACATTTGCCAAAGCGGCATTAATACCACCTTGGGCTGCTCCTGTGTGAGAGCGCGTTGGATAAACTTTACTCAAAACTGCAATATTTAAATCTTTATTCTCTTTAATAGCACTTAGGGCAGCATAAAGTCCAGCACCCCCGGCTCCAACTATTAAAACATCTACTTTCATCTCACTCCTTTAAATAAAAATTTTCCCATTATAACAAAAACTTATATTAAAAACCTCAAAAGAAAAAGGCTTTATTATTCTTTGTTACTAAAAGAAACTAATTTATAATAAAGATTTAAAAGATTTTTTTGGATTTGAAGATTTACAATTCTTTTATTTAAAATAGCCGCCATTTTAGAATTTTTAAGGATTTTTAAATCAAGCAATGTTGCATTACCAGCTTTTATTGACTCTTGTGTTGTGTTTATTAAATTATCATAAATTTTAATATTTTCATCGTAAATTTTTAACTTTCTTTTTAAAGTCTTTATCTGGGATAAAATTAAATTGTAATCTTGAATAAGAGAATTTTTAGTATCCTCTATTAAAAGTTTTGACTTTATATAAGATAATTTACTCTTCTCAATCCTTGTTTTAGCATTAATATCAATTGGCAATGAGGCACTAAGAGAGATAGTGTAGTAATTATTTTTATTATCTTGAAATTTGTTGGTAATTTCTTGATAATTATAGCTACCATTTAGTGAAATTCTTACCAAAGAATTTCCAATATTTATCTTATAAAGATATTTATTACTCCTTGCAAACTCCCTTTGAGCTTTTAAATCCAAATTCTCACCAACAAATTTATTTTTTGAAATCAATCTTAAATAAGGAAGCTTTACTTTTTTAATATCCAAATTGGAAAGTTTTTTAAAAGAGTATTCAATTTGAGCCAAATTTGAATTCATATCCTCCAAACTAAGCTTTAAAGAATTAAGATTTAAAATTGCATTATCAAGTTGACTTGAATCTCCTGTGCCATTTAAGTAAGCTTCTTTTTTCCTCTCAACATCAATTTTTGCGTTATCAATTTGAAGGTTTAATATTTTTTTATTTAAAAGTGCAATATTATAATCATAAACAAAGTCATATGCCTGCTTAATAAGGGCTCTTCTTTGAATCTCAATTTGAACTAAATTATACTCTTTTAAAGATTTTGCATATTTAATAGAGTAATAAATCGCCCCGCTTTTAAAAATTGGCTGATTTATTGAAATTGAGATTTGCTTTTTTGTTGTTATGACATCTTGGATTGTATCTTTTGTAATTGAAGATTGAAGCATAATGGGATTTATCCAAGAATTTTTAGTTTCTTTTGCCTCTTTTATACTCTTTTGCTTATCAACGCTAAACTCTTTATTTTTAATATCACTTAGAATTGAAGCATTAAGAAAAAGAGGCAAAAGCAAAAAAAGTCTTCTCAATTCACTCCCCTTAGCGCCTCTTTTAGTCTATCAAACCCCTCATCAATTTCTTGATGCGTAATTGTAAGAGGAGGTAAAAACCTAACTGATTTATCACCTGCTTTTAATACTAAAACCCTATTCTCAAACGCTTTTTTAACAATCTCATCCCTTATCTCTTTGCTATACGCCTTTAATGCCCTCATAAGCCCATATCCACTAATACTCTCAAACAAAGGAAATTCCCTCGCAATTTCAAGAAGCTTACCTTCAAAATACTCTATTGTCTCTCTAAGCTGCCCGCTTTCATAATACTCATCCAAAATTTTAATAACTTCAAGAGATGCTCTTGTAGCAAGATAGTTTCCTCCAAATGTGCTTCCGTGGTCCCCCGGGCTTAATACATCAGTAAGCCTTGTAATTACAGCACCAATTGGCACCCCACCTCCAAGCCCTTTTGCAAGAGTTACAATATCTGGGCTTATTTCATACAAATTACTCGCCAAAAATTCACCCGTTCTATAAATTCCCGTTTGAACTTCATCTACAATAAGCAAAATATCCTTTGATTTTAAAAATTCAGCCAACTCTTGAATCTCTTTTTTATCAAAAGGATTAACCCCGCCTTCTCCTTGAATTAGCTCAACCATTACCCCAATTGTCTTATCATCAATTTTATTGTAAATATCCTTTATATCCTCAGCATATGTAAATCCATCCGGAAACGGTCCAAAATATTGATGAAATTTTGGCTGACCTGTTGCTTTTAGGGTTGAGATTGTCCTTCCGTGGAATGAATTTTTAAGGGTAATTATCTTATACTTTTTAACTTCTCCGTTAACCTCTCCATATTTTCTTGCAATTTTAAGAGCCGTCTCGTTTGCCTCAGCCCCGCTATTGCAAAAAAACACTCCCCCATCAATTCCACTCTTTTTTACTAAAACCTCAGCCAGTTTCTCTTGTGGAGGTATTCTATAAAGGTTTGAGATATGGATAATCTCTCTTGCCTGATTGCAGATTGCATTTGCAAGGCGAACATTCCCATGCCCAACACTCACAACCCCAATTCCGCTTGTAAAGTCTATATAATCATTATTATTTTTATCCCACAAAGTAGCACTCTCACCTCTTACAAACTCCACATCAAACCTATTATAAGTATTTAAAAGATACATTCTCTCTCCTTATATTCCGTAAAATTGAAAATCCAAATCAAACTCTTTTTTACTAAAAACCCCAACCTTATCCCCAAACATATTCAAAAAACTTATCAAATTTTCCATCTCCTCTTCATCCACATCTCCAACAATAACACTAATCTTTTTTGCCTTATCCATAAGATACAAAACCCCTCCAACCTCTTCAAGAGTGGTATTATGAGCTTTTATTTCTTTTTTAACCCTAATTGATTTTAACACTCCTTCAACAAAATCTTCAAAATCCATATCATCTTTTAAATTCTCATCATAAACATCAAAAACATATGCAAGTCTTGCAAGAAGTAAAGGAAGATTTTTTGAACTTTTTGGAATATCAACTTTTGAAAACTCCTCCTCCCCTCCAATTACCACAAAATCTTTTGTAAGTTTTTTTGGAGTAGAATTATAAAAAATCACCAAATCGCTCGCTTTTAAAAAATCTTCATCTTTGTTTGTAAAGTATCTACTCTCCATCTTAAACCTTTTGATATAATTCATTTTTTAAATTAAAGGAAAAAACTTGTTTTTAAAAATTTTACAAAATTATAACTCAAAAAACATTAAAAACGACATATTAGCCGGAATTGTTGTATCGATTGCTTTGATTCCAGAAGTTATAGCCTTTTCGTTTGTTGCCGGAGTATCTCCGGTTGTTGGGCTTTATACGGCTTTTATCTTAGGGCTTATTGCAGCTGCATTTGGAGGAAAACCAGGGCTTATAAGCGGAGCTGCTGGAAGTGTTGCAGTAGTTGTGGTATCTCTTGTGCAAAAATACGGCATAGAATACCTCTATCTTGCGGCCATACTTGCTGGGATTATTCAAATTTTGGTAGGTTTACTTGGATTTGCTAAGTTTATCCGTCTTGTGCCAATGCCGGTAGTCTATGGATTTGTAAATGGGCTTGCTATTGTAATTGCTTATTCTCAGTTTCAGTTTTTTAAGGGAGAGAGTTTTTGGATTTACATTTTAGTAGCTCTTACTATGGCAATAATGTATTTTCTCCCTAAATTTACAAAAGCAATTCCAGCCGGACTTGGAGCAATTCTTATAATTACGGCAATTGTTTGGGGCTTTCATATAGATACAAAAACTATTGGAGATTTAGCTCACGTGAACCACTCCCTCTAAACTCTTACGAGTTATAGAGGGAGCTTCCCTTATGGAAAGGTTTGTAAGGGTGTATATACGCCCTTACAGGCTGGAACACAAGCCCTCTACCTGCTATCTCTTTAATTAG
>JAMOSZ010000057.1 GCA_027062625.1 Nautiliaceae bacterium | reverse complement strand
GGGTCAAAGAAGTAAATAAAAAATAAAAAAAGAAGAGGATTACTCCTCTTCCCCATATTCAAGTTTAAGGTCTCTATCTTTATGATAAAACATACCAGTCCCAACTGGCACAACTCTACCAAGAACAATATTTTCTTTAAAGTCTTCAAGATAATCAAATTTACCTTGAATACTCGCTTCTGTTAAGACTCTTGTTGTTTCTTGGAATGAAGCTGCACTAATGAAACTATCAGATTGAATAGCAGCTCTTGTAATACCAACTAACACTGGCTCAGCAATTGCTGGCTCTCCTCCAAATTTTTTGATTTTTTCATTTTCTTCATAAAACATTTTTCTACTTACCAAATCTCCCTCAATAAATTTAGTATCCCCACTATCTACAATCTTAACTTGTCTTAGCATCTGATTTACAATAAGCTCAATATGTTTATCGTTAATATTTACCCCTTGAAGTCTATACACTTTTTGAACCTCTTTAATAATGTATTGTTGAAGTGCTTTTGCTCCAAGAATTCTTAAAATATCCGCACTTGAAACTTGACCATCAGTTAATTTTTCACCAGCATGAACAAAATCTCCTTCATGCACTAAAATTTGTCTATCAGTTGGCACTAAGTATTCTTTAACCGCACCTTCACCCTCAACAATCAATCTTTGTTTATTTCTAATAACTTTTCCAAATTTAACAACCCCATCAATCTCACTTAAAATTGCCGCTGATTTTGGTCTTCTTGCTTCAAACAATTCATTAACTCTTGGTAAACCACCAGTAATATCGCTTGATTTAGTAACAGCTTTTGGAGTTTTAGCTAAAATATCCCCTGCTTGCACTCTTTGATTTTCTCTTACATAAACAACGCTTTTTGGTTCTAATACATACTCTAAAACTCCTCCATCATCTGCAATAAGCTCAATTCTTGGTTTTCTACCTTTTGGTAGATACTCTTTTACAATCATTCTACTCTCACCAGTTAAATCATCCACTTGCATAGAAACGGTTTGCTCATCAACATCTTCAAATCTAACAATACCATCCCTCTCAGCCAAAATAGGATTTGCAAATGGGTCCCACTCAGCAATTACTTTTTTCTCCTCTTTGATAGGCTCAGCAATAATATCTCCAACTTCTACTTTTGAGTTTGCATCTTTTAAGATTCTACTTCCTCTAACAATATAATATCTATCCGCTTCTCTATCATTCTCATCAATAATTAACGCAAAAAGTCCTTTGTATGAGTTATCATATCCAATCTCATCACCAGCTTTAATTGTATCAAGTTCTTTTAACTCATCTCCTATGAGTTTAAAGTACTTAACAATACCTCTTTCCTTGCTTTCAACTTTCATTGGCACTGGCTCATTATCATCCACTTTCAATTCAGCACCATAAGGAATACGTTGAGGCACAAACCACGCTTCTTTAATTACTTCTACGATTGCATCATCTTTTTTAACCGCCCTATCTTTAAATGGAATATAAAGTTTTCCTTCAATTTTTCCACTAATTCCTGCAAGCTCTGTTGATTTTACAATATCATTTTTTCTTAAAGAGTATCTCTTAATTATTCCATCATCACAATGAAGCTCTACTATCACTTCTTCGTGTTGAGTCTCTACTCTTACAATTCCATCGCAAGGAGCTTTTAATTTTGGTTCAACTAATAAAACTGCTGCATTTCTTCTATTTGCAACAATTTTTTTACCATCTTTATTATAAGTTTCAATATTATAAAATCTAATATAACCATATTTTGTAGCAACAATTTCTCTCTCTTCTTGGGTACTTCCAGCAACCCCACCTGTGTGGAATGTTCTAAGAGTTAGCTGAGTACCAGGCTCCCCAATACTTTGAGCTGCAATAATACCAACTGCTTCTCCAACTTTTACAATTCTTCTCTCAGCCAAGTTCATTCCATAACATTTTGCACAAATACCTTTTGGTGCTTTACAAGTTAGAGCACTTCTAATTTTTACAGATTTTACCCCTTTTCTTACAATCTCTTTTGCCTCTTCTTCGGTAATAAGGGTACCTTCTGTATAAAGCACTTCATTTGTAATTGGGTCATAAACATCTTCTGCTAAAACCCTTCCATAAATTCTCTCTTCTAACGATTCAATTAAACTTGCTCCATCATAAATATCACTAACTTCAACCCCTTCATGAGTTCCACAATCTTCCATTACAACTCTAAAATTTTGAGAAACATCTACAAGTTTTCTTGTCAAATATCCAGCCTGAGCAGTTTTTAATGCCGTATCGGCAAGTCCTTTTCTTGCTCCGTGAGTTGAGATAAAGAATTCAAGAACATTTAACCCTTCTTTAAAGTTAGAGATAATTGGAGTTTCAATAATTTCTCCATTTGGTTTTGACATAAGTCCCCTCATACCAGCAAGCTGTTTAATTTGGCTTGCACTACCTCTTGCTCCGGAGTCTGCCATCATATAAATTGAGTTAAATCCATCTTTATCTTTTCTCATAATTTCAAGAAGTTTCTCTTTAATATCGTTATCAACTTTTGTCCAAATATCAATAATTTTGTTATATCTCTCTTGCTCTGTTAGTAAACCTTTTCTATACTGCTCCTGAACTTCTTTAACTTTTTGTAAAGCCTCTTGAATGATTTTTGGCTTATCTTCTGGAACTACAATATCAGCAATTGAGATTGAAACCCCAACTTTTGCCGCATATCTAAATCCAAGCTCTTTTAGCTTATCCAAAAATTCAGCCGTAATTTTAAGTCCACCAACTTTATACACATAATCAACCAAAGCGGCAATATCTTTTTTCTTCATAATCTTATTATACATCTCAACTGGCACAAAATCTGGTGTAATTGAGTGAAGTATCATTCTACCAGGAGTAGTTTCAATAATTTCACCTTTTACTTTTACTTTAATTTTAGCGTGTAAATCAACAGCTCCCTCATCAAAAGCAATTAATACTTCTTCTGGTGATGCAAAAAGTTTATGCTCTCCTTTTACTCCTTGCTTAATCAAAGAGATATAATAAATTCCAAGCACCATATCTTGACTTGGCACTGCAACTGCTTTACCACTTGCTGGAAGCAAAATATTCATAGAACTTAGCATTAAAATTTTAGCCTCAGCTATTGCTTCTTGACTCAAAGGCACATGCACTGCCATTTGGTCCCCGTCAAAGTCTGCGTTAAATGCCGCACAAACTAATGGATGAAGCTGAATTGCGTTCCCATCAATAAGCACTGGATGGAAAGCTTGAATTGATAGTTTATGCAAAGTTGGTGCCCTATTTAGCAATACTGGATATTGGTCAACTACTTCTTGCAAACATTCCCAAACTTGTGGAGTTTTTTCGTCAATATGTTTTTTTGCTTGTTTTACAGTTGTTGCATACCCTTTTTCTTGAAGCTTACCAATTAAGTGTGGTTTAAAAAGCTCTAATGCCATCTTTTTAGGAAGCCCACACTGATCCATTCTAAGATTTGGTCCAACAACAATAACACTTCTTCCAGAGTAATCAACCCTTTTTCCAAGAAGATTTTGTCTAAATCTACCAGTTTTACCTTTGATAATATCACTGAGTGATTTTAGTGGTCTTTTGTTTGCACCTTTTATTGTATTTCCTCTTCTTCCATTATCAAAAAGTGCATCAACCGCTTCTTGAAGCATTCTTTTTTCGTTTCTAATAATAATCTCTGGTGCATCAAGTTCAATTAATCTTTTTAATCTTTGGTTTCTGTGAATTACTCTTCTATAAAGGTCATTCACATCAGCTACTGCAAACTTTCCTCCATCAAGTGCAACAAGAGGTCTAAGGTCTGGTGGAAGGACTGGAATAATATTCATAATCATCCACTCAGGTCTATTATCTGAATTTAAAAAGCCTTCAACAATTTTTAACTTTTTAACAATATCTTTTTTCTTAGCTTCGCTTTTTGTCTCTTTTAAAGCCTCTTTTAAAGATGTATACATTTCTGCTAAATCAAGCTCTTCAAGCATTTTTCTAATAATCTCAGCTCCCATTTCAGCATGAAAGCCACTATCTCCATACAAATCTACAAATCTTCTATAATCCTCTTCAAGTAAAATATCTCCTTTTTTTACCGGAGCATCCCCTGGCTCATAAACGACATATGCCTCATAATATAAAACTCTCTCTAAATCTTTCATCTTAATACCAAGTAAAGTCCCTATCCTACTTGGTAAGTTACTTACATACCAAATATGAGCCACCGGAGTTACAAGCTCAATATGCCCAAAGCGTTCCCTTCTTACCTTAGAAGTAGTAACTTTTACCCCACATTTCTCACAAACAATACCTTTGTATCTCATTTTTTTATATTTACCACAAAGACACTCATAATCATTTATTGGACCAAAAATTTTTGCACAAAAAAGCCCATCTCTTTCTGGTTTTAGTGTTCTATAATTAATAGTTTCAGGTTTTTTAACTTCCCCGTGAGACCACGAGAGAATAGTCTCAGGAGATGCAATTTTTATTTGAACAGCGTCAATGTCTTTTGGTCTATTCTCTTCATCCCATTCAAGTTTTGTATATTTAAAGTGTTTCATCATCAACATCCTTTTTATAAAACTCAATATCAAGTCCTAAGGCTCTTAATTCTTTACTCAAAACAAAGAATGTCTCAGATAGCCCTTCAATAGGAACATTTTCACCTTTTGTTAAAGCTTTATAAGCCTTATTTCTTCCCTCAACATCATCCGATTTTGTTGTTAGCATCTCTTTAAGATTGTAAGCCGCACCATACGCTTCAAGTGCCCAAACTTCCATTTCCCCAAATCTTTGACCACCAAATAAAGCCTTACCACCAACTGGCTGTTGAGTAATAAGAGAGTATGGACCAATACTTCTTGCGTGAACTTTATCATCAACCAAGTGATGTAGTTTTAGCATATACATATATCCAACATTAACTCTCTCTTTAATAGGCTCCCCAGTTCTTCCATCATAAAGTTGAGTTTTTCCATCTTCTGCAATTCCAGCCATTTCAAATAACTTTTTAAACTCTTCTTCTGTTACCCCTTCAAATACAGGAGTTGAAAATTTAACCCCTTTTGCCCAATCTTGTGCATATTTTAATAACTCCTCATCACTTAAACTATCAAGAAACTTTTCATAATGCTCCCCAAAATGAGCAACTTTTACAATCTCTTTCATCTTAGTTCTAAGTTTTTGAAGCATATCTTCTTGTTTCTCTTTTAAAATCTTTTCAAGTTGCTCACCAAGTTTTTTACCAGCAAGTCCAAGATGCACTTCAAGAATTTGTCCAATATTCATCCTACTTGGAACCCCAAGCGGATTTAAAACAATATCAACTGTCCTTCCATCTTTCATATACGGCATATCCTCTTCTGGCACAATAATACTAACAATCCCTTTATTTCCGTGGCGCCCTGCCATTTTATCACCAACTTTAATTTTTCTTTTATTGGCAATATAAACTTTTACCATCTTAGCAACGCCATTTGGTAAAATGTCATCTCTTTCTATTACTTCAAGTTTTTCTTCATAATCTTTTCTAATAACTTCTTTTTCAGCTTGATATTTTTGCTTGATTTTTTCAAACTCTTTTTGAGTCTCTTCATCATAAGAATCAACTAAGCTAAGAAGTAAAAATCTATTAACTTTTTCAAGCTCCTCTTTTGGAATTATCTCCCCTTCTTTATAAATCTTTCCATTTAAAGCTACCTCTTTTTTAAGAGGTCTACTTGCAAGAAGTGAAGTTAAAGCTAAATTTTCTTCTTTATCAATAATTGAGAGTCTATTTTGATAAACCTCTTCTATTTTTTGCTTCTCTTCTTCATAAGCTTTCTTTGCTCTCTCATCAAGAGGATAACCTTTTTTAGTATAAACTTTTACATCAATTACAACTCCCTCCATACTCGCTGGTGCATAAAGAGAAGAGTTTACAACATGCCCTGATTTATCTCCAAAGATTGATTTAAGCAGTCTCTCTTCTGGTGTTGGTTTTGCATCTCCTTTTGGAGAAATTTTACCAACTAAAATCATTCCAGGTTTTACATATGTCCCAACTTTAATAATTCCACTCTCATCAAGATGAGACAAATACTCAGGTTTTACATCCGGAATATCAGCCGTTAACTCTTCAATTCCATATTTAGTCTCTCTTACTTCACAAACTTCCTCATAAATATGAACAGACGTATAAACATCATCTTTAATCAATCTCTCATTTAAAACAATCGCATCCTCAAAGTTATATCCATTCCAAGGCATAAACGCAACTAATACATTCTTACCAAGAGCAAGCTCCCCATTATCCATATTTGGACCATCAGCAATTACATCACCTTCTTTTACTTCATCTCCAACTTTTACAATTGGTCTTTGGTCAAAGCAAGTGTTTTGGTTAGTTCTTAAATATTTTTCAAGTCCATAATGATCAATATAAGCTCCATTTTCGTTCTCGCCCAATATATAAATATTTTTAGCATCAACTTTAATAACTTTTCCACCTCTTTTAGCTTTTACAATTTGCCAAGCATCCCTTGCTACATATTTTTCAATACCAGTTCCCACAATAGGAGCTTCGCTTCTAAGAAGTGGTACTCCTTGACGCTGCATATTCGCACCCATTAATGCCCTATTTGCGTCATCGTGCTCTAAGAATGGAATTAAAGAAGCACCCACACCTACAATCATTTTTGGATTTAAGTCATATAAATCAACCTCTTTTTTATCAACTAAAATAATCTCTCCATCTTTTCTTGCTTCAATCAAATCATCCAAAATCTCACCAGTCTTTTCATCAATTTTAACACTCGCAGGAGCAATAACTTTTTCTTCTTCTTGGGTTGCAGTTAAATACACAATTTCATCAGTAACTCTTCCATCTTTTACAACCCTATAAGGAGCTTCAATAAACCCAAACTCATTTACTTTTGCATAAGTTGCAAGAGTGTTTACAAGCCCAATATTTTGCCCTTCTGGCGTTTCAATTGGACAAATTCTTCCATAATGGCTTGGATGAACGTCACGAATTTCAAATCCAGCTCTCTCTCTTGTAACTCCCCCTTCACCAAGTGCGCTAAGTCTTCTTTTATGGGCAATTTCACTAAGAGGATTAGTCTGGTCCATAAATTGAGAAAGCTGACCTGTTGCAAAAAAGTCAAGCACTGTGGTAGTTACCAATTTAGTATTGATTAAATCCATCGGCATTAATTCGTTTACATTTGTAATTGTAGTCATTTTGTCTTTAATTGTTTTTTGCATTTTTGCTAAGCCCTCTTGAAGCTTATTTGCAAGAAGCTCACCTATGCTTCTAATTCTCCTATTTCCAAGATGGTCTCTATCATCAATTTGACCAATACCATTTTTTACGCCAATTAAATATTGAATTGTTTTAATAATATCTTGATATGTAAGTACAGTTACTTCATCTGGCACATTAAGACCTAGTTTATGATTCATTTTCATACGACCAACTTTTGTTAGATTGTATCTCTCTGGGTCAAAGAAAAGTTTTTCAAACAACTCTTTTGCGCTTTGAGGAGTAACTGGCTCAGCTGGTCTCATTACTTTATAAATTCTCATTCTTGCTAAATCATTTTCATTATCAACTTTTGCACCCTCATCTGTCTGTTTTAAAAGTTTTAAAGTCTCAATATCTTGATGAAAAGCTTTCAAAATTCCATCATCAACTCCATCAGCTAAATCATTAACAATTTTAAACTCTTCAATATGAGATTCTAAAATCTTTTTAAGTTTTATGTCATTTAAAATTGTCAAAGTATCAAATAAAACTTCCCCAGTTAGAGGGTCATAAATTGGCTCAGCTAAATGTCTCTCATCTAAAAGCTCGATTGGATATTGAAGATATTCATACTTCTCTTGAATTTCTCTTAATTTTCTTCTTGATAATCTCTTACCAGCTGGAAGCACAACATTTCCATCTTCATCTTTAAAGTCATATTCAATCTTCATACCAGGTTCAAGCTCAGAAGTTGAAATTAAAAACATATTATTTTTAACTTTAATAGTCAAAATTGGATAAAACATTTTTAAAATATCTTCTTTGGAATAATCCATAGCTCTTAGTAAAATCGTAACTGGGACTTTTCTTCTTTTGTTAATTCTTACATACAATACATCTTTTACATCATATTCAAAATAAACCCAACTCCCTCTATCTGGAATAATTTGAGCTGAATAAAGAAGTTTATTTGAATTTGGAGCCTCTTCTTGTTTGAAAATTACCCCTGGGCTTCTGTGAAGCTGATTAACAATTACTCTCTCAACTCCATTTATAATAAAACTTGTCCTATCAGTCATTAACGGAATATCTCTAATAAAAAGAGTTTGTTCTTTTACATCTTTAATTCCAATTTTTTCACCTGTCTTTTCATCTCTTTCGTGAACTATAAGTCTTACTTTAATTCTCATTGGAATAGAGTAAGTAAGCCCTTTTTCCATACACTCTCTAACTGTATATTTTGGCTTTTTAAATTCAATTCCAACATATTCAAGCGTAATTCTATTTTGAGCATCTGTAATAGGAAACATTGACTTAAACACTTTATGAATACCACTATTTTCCGGGTCTTTAACATTAATAAAATCTTGAAAAGAGTTTTGTTGTAAATGAAGTAGATTTGGAATATCAAGAATTTGTGGAATTTTTGAAAAATCAAGTCTTAATCTATTTGCTGATTTCAATTGGTTTAACATAGGCTCTCCTGCGGTGAGAAATTTGTAGATTTAGTATTATAATATAAAAAAATAAAAAAACAAAGAAAAAGTAGAAATTACTTAACTTCTACTTCTGCCCCTGCTTCTTCTAATGCTTTTTTAATCTCTTCTGCTTCTTCTTTGCTTACAGCTTCTTTAATTGTAGTAGGTGCATTATCTACCATCTCTTTTGCTTCTTTAAGTCCTGCACCAGTAATTTGTCTTACAACTTTAATTACATTAATTTTCTTAGCACCAGGGCTTTTTAGAATTACATCAAATTCAGTTTTCTCTTCTGCTGCTTCACCTGCTGCTGCTCCTGCTCCTGCTACTACTGTTGGTTGTGCACTAACTTCAAACTTCTCTTCAAAAAGTTTTACTAATTCATTTAGTTCTTTAACAGTTAAGTTTTCAATAGTTTCTAAAATTTGTTCAAATGTACAAGCCATTTTAACTCCTTCTTTTTTTATTCAGATTCTTTTTTTTCAATTAATTTTTGTAGACCCCACGCAAATTTTGCAATAGGTGCTTTCATCATAAATGCAATCATTCCAAGCAATTCGTCTTTTGTTGGAAGTTTGCTTACCTCTTCAACATACGCAACATCCTTAACTTCACCTTCAATTACTGCACCCTTGATTTTAAAAGTATCTTTATAATCTTTTGCGTGTTTAGTAATAATTCTTGCTAATGTAATTTGGTCTTCACCCCAAATAAAAATATTATTATCTTCAAAATCAACATCTATTCCATTGTTTTTAAAAGCGATTCTTGCAAGTGTATTTTTTACTACTCTTGCTTTTCCACCAGCTTCTCTTACTGTTTTTCTAAGTACTTCTAAATCTTTAACTTTTTGACCTTTAAAGTCAGCATAAAAAATACTTACTTCTTTTGTAAATTCACTGCTTAGTTCATTTACAATCTGTTCTTTTAACACTCTTTTCATAAAACTCCTTTCACTTAGACTCGGCAGGAATGTTTAAGGCAATGCCTCCTGCTTTCTAAGTCACTTGGACTTAGGCAACTATTTATATTCAGCTAACTCATTTACATCAAGTTTTAAACTTGGACTCATTGTAAGGCTAAGTGCTGCATTTTGAATATATCTTCCCTTTGCACTTGGCGGTTTCATTTTATTAATTTTTTCTACAAATGCAATTGCATTTTCAAGTAATTGCTCTGGTGTAAAGCTTGCTTTTCCAATTCCAACGTGCATATTACCTTTTTTATCAACTCTAAAATTAACTTGCCCAGCTTTTGCATTTTTTACAGCAGTAGCAACATCCATTGTAACAGTTCCAGTTTTTGGATTTGGCATTAATCCCTTTGGTCCTAAGATTTTACCAAATCTACCAAGTTTACTCATCATATCCGGAGTTGCAATTAAAATATCAAAATCTAAATTCCCGTTTTGAATCATTTCAAGTACTTCATCAACTCCAACAATATCAGCACCTGCTGCTTTTGCCTCTTCTGCTTTCTCATCTTTCGCAATTACAGCAACTTTAACTTTTTTACCAGTTCCATGAGGTAATACTACACTACCTCTAATCATCTGATCAGCATGTCTTGGGTCAACTCCAAGTCTTAGTGCAAGTTCCACTGTCTCATCAAATTTTGCTGATTGAAGCTCTTTTACTTTTTCTACTGCTTCTTTTAAAGAGTACACATCTTTATCAATTTTCTTTAAAAGTTCTAAATATCTTTTCCCATGTTTTTTTGCCATATTCACTCCTACGCAATATTTTTGCTACCACTTCTGTGGTCTTAATCTACAATTTCAATTCCCATACTTCTTGCACTACCTGCAATAGTTTTCATTGCAACTTCAATATCATCTGTATTTAAATCAGGTAGTTTTTTCTCTGCAATTTCTCTAAGTTGAGCTTTTGTAATTTTCCCAACTTTATCTTTTAGAGGATTTGAACTTCCTTTTTGAATACCAGCCGCTTTTTTAAGTAAATCAGTTGCTGGTGGTTGTTTTGTAACAAATGTAAAGCTTCTATCAGAATAAACTGTAATTTCAACCGGAATTGTAAATCCCATCATGTCTTTTGTTTTTTCATTAAAAGCTTTACAAAATTCCATAATATTAATACCTCTTTGTCCAAGAGCCGGTCCAACTGGTGGTGATGGATTTGCTTTACCTGCTGGGATTTGAAGTTTAAGAACCTCTACTACTTTTTTTGCCATCCCTTATCCTTTATACGATTTTTTCTACTTTTGTATAATGTATTTCAACTGGCGTGCTTCTACCAAAGATTGTTACATTTAGTTTAAGCATACCTTTTTCATAATCAAAGTCTTCAACCTCACCAGTAAAGTTAGCAAAAGGTCCTTCAATAATTCTTACAATTTCACCCTCTTCAAAGCTAACTTTTGGTTTTGGAGCAGACTTTTGTGCTGCCTTTTGTAAAATTAATTCTACATCTTCTTTTTTCAATGGAGTTGGTTGCTTAGATTCACCAATGAATCTACCAACTTTTGGAAGAGACTGAATTTTGTGCCATAAATTCGTATCTAAATCCGCTTCTAAAAATACATATCCAGGATAAATGCTTCTTTCATAAATTTTCTTTTTACCGTTTCTAACTTCAATTACTTCTTCTGTTGGAACTATTACTCTTCCAATTTTATCTTCTAAATGAAACTCTTTTTTTAAATTTTCAATAGCTTTTTTTACTGTAAGCTCACTTCCTGAATAAACTTGAAGTGCATACCACTTCATTTTATTTTTACTCATACTCATCCTTATAATACTGCTTTAAGAATACCACTCATAATTAAATCTACAAGGCTTAAAAATAAGGTTATAACACTAACTATAACAACTACTGAAATAAAAGCTTGTTTTACTTCTTGTTTAGTTGGAAAAATAACTTTATCAAGTTCAGCTTTTGCTGCTTTAACATAATCTATAAAAGCTTTTATTTTATCCATTTTAACCTCTTCCAAAAATTGGCATTTAATGGCAGGGCAGGAGGGACTCGAACCCCCAACAAGCGGTTTTGGAGACCGCCGCTCTACCATTGGAGCTACTGCCCTAAGTGGAGCGGGCGACGGGACTCGAACCCGCGACCCTCAGCTTGGAAGGCTGACGCTCTAGCCAACTGAGCTACGCCCGCTCATTAGACCCTACTTTATAGAGTCTAATGAAAGGGCAAAAGCCCAAAATTAAAGTTTAGATTCTTTGTGAATAGTGTGTTTATTACACCATTTACAATATTTTCTAATCTCAAACTTTTGAGGCATTTTTCTTTTATCTTTTGTTGTATGATAATTAAATCTACCACACTCGCTACATTTTAGATGAATAATTTCTCTCATCTTTATCCTTTAAAAAATAAGGGAGAAAACCCTTATTCAATAATTTTAGTTACAACTCCTGCACCAACAGTTCTACCACCTTCTCTGATAGCAAATCTTGTACCTTCTTCAAGTGCAATTGGAGCGATTAATTCTACTGTTAATTTTACGTTATCACCTGGCATTACCATTTCAACACCTTCTGGCAATTGAATAGTACCAGTTACATCAGTTGTTCTGATATAAAATTGTGGTCTATATCCATTAAAGAATGGTTTATGTCTTCCACCTTCTTCTTTTGTTAATGCGTAAACTTCTGCTTCAAATTTAGTATGAGGTGTAATACTTCCAGGTTTTGCTAAAACTTGTCCTCTTTCTACTTCGTCTTTTGCAATACCTCTTAAAAGTACCCCAACATTATCACCAGCTTGAGCTTCGTCCATCTCTTTTCTAAACATTTCAATACCAGTAACTTTTGTAGTTTTAGTTGGTCTAAATCCAACGATATCTACATCATCACCAAGTTTTAAAACACCTCTTTCAATTCTTCCAGTTACAACAGTACCTCTTCCTGAAATTGAGAAAACATCTTCAATTGGCATTAGAAAATCTTTTTCAGTATCTCTCTCAGGAGTTGGGATGTATTCATCAACTGCATCCATAAGTTCCATAATTTTTTCTGACCACTCACCAAGTTGACCAGCTTTTACTTCTTCAAGAGCTTTAAGTGCACTTCCAGCAATTACTGGTGCATTATCTCCATCAAAATCATATTCGCTTAGTAATTCTCTAACTTCCATTTCAACAAGTTCAAGTAATTCTTCATCATCTACCATATCTACTTTATTTAAGAATACAACAATTGCTGGTACTCCAACTTGTCTTGAAAGTAGAATATGCTCTCTTGTTTGTGGCATAGGACCATCAGTTGCTGCAACAACTAAAATAGCTCCGTCCATTTGAGCTGCACCAGTAATCATATTTTTAACATAGTCTGCGTGTCCTGGGCAGTCTACGTGAGCATAGTGTCTTTTTTCAGTTTCATATTCAACATGAGACGTATTAATTGTAATTCCTCTTTGTCTCTCTTCTGGTGCGTTATCAATTTGGTCATAATCTCTCATTTCAGCAAAACCTTTTTGTGCCAAAACACCAGAAATAGCTGCTGTAAGAGTAGTTTTTCCGTGGTCAACGTGTCCAATTGTACCAATATTTACGTGTGGTTTAGTTCTTTGGAATTTTTCTTTTGCCATTTGATTCCTCCATTTAAAATTTTTATTAGCTCATATGGTCTCCAACAAGGCCTTGCTGGAGCCCATAGCCGGGATTGAACCGGCGACCTCTTCCTTACCAAGGAAGTGCTCTGCCACTGAGCTATATGGGCAAAAACACTGCTAGCAATGTTTTATAAAAAACATAAAAAATCATATGATTATATGGGAGTTTATGAGCAGACAACAACTATCACTAAGAAGTCTTTGCTCAGCTCCCAGTTTTATTTATGGAGCGGGCGACGGGACTCGAACCCGCGACCCTCAGCTTGGAAGGCTGACGCTCTAGCCAACTGAGCTACGCCCGCTTAGATGGTGGTGGGGGCAGGATTCGAACCTGCGAAGGCGAACGCCAACGGGTTTACAGCCCGTCCCCTTTGGCCACTCGGGAACCCCACCTTATAACTGGTCAAACGCTGATAAATGGAGCCGGCGAAGGGACTCGAACCCCCGACCTGCTGATTACAAATCAGCTGCTCTAGCCAACTGAGCTACGCCGGCTTGATTTACTTTGTGGTTGGAATTATAAAGAAAAAATTTTTCAATGTCAAGAAGATTTTAAAAAATTTTTTTAAAAATCAAAATTTGATATAATGTTAATAAAAAGGATATAAATGGGCAAAAGTATTAAAGTCCAAAGAAAAGAGTCACTCTTAAAAGAGATTATCCCAGAAGTCTTATCTCAAATGGGAGATGGAAGAATAAGAGGGCTTAGTGTTGTTGATGTTGTTTGTAGTAGGGATGGAAGTGATGCAAAAGTTTATCTTGAAAAGAGTTATTTAAATGAAAAAGAACAAAAAGAAGCTCTAAAAAAACTAAAACAAGCCACAGGATATATAAAAACCCAAACCTTAAAAGCAACGGGTTGGTATAAAGTGCCAAATTTAACTTTTACTTTTGATGACTTGCTTGAACAAGAAAACAGAATGGAAGAGTTATTTGAGAAAATTAAAAAATGATGTTTATCACAGACCTTGATAAAACTTTTTTAAGAAGTGATTTAAGTATAAGTGAATTTAGCAAACAAGTTTGGAATAGTTTTAATTATCCCTTAACTATTGCAACAGCAAGAAGTTATAAAGGGAGTATTTCTCTTTTAAAAGGATTAGAGCTTAAATATCCTTTAATTTTACTTGATGGGGCTATGATAGCAAATCCAAATGGTAAGATTATAAAAATTAATACCATTAAAAAGTCTCTTGGAGATGAGATAATTTATGAAGTTTATAAAAATTTTAAAGATTACCCTTTAATTGTTGGATTTAATGAAATAGGGGATGAGAAGTTTTTGTATCCTAAAAAATTAAATCCTTATCAAGAGCATCTTTTGCAAAATTATAAAAATGATAGTAGAATCTTAAATATTGAAAAATTTAGAGCACTAAATTATAATTTAAAAATGGTTTATTTAGGAGAGGAGAAATTTTTAAAAGAGATTGAAGATTTTATCAATTCAAATTTTGAAATTGAGACAAAACTAACAAAAGATGTATATGCACCTTATTATTTTTTAACCATTCTAGATAAAAATGCAGATAAAGCAAGTGGATTAAGAGAACTTGAAGAGATTATGAATATTGATAAAAGAGATGTTGTAGTATTTGGAGATAATTTAAATGATATTGGAATGTTTGAGTGGGCAAAGACAAGTATAGCCGTAAAAAACGCTCTTGATGAAGTTAAAGAAAAAGCTACTGTTATCTTGCCTTATACAAACGATGAAGATGCAGTAGCAAAATATTTAAAGGAGATAAAATGAAAAAAGAAGAACTAAAACAAGTAATTAAAAATATTGTAGAAGATAATGGATGTGAGCTTTACGATATTGAAGAGACAAAAGAGGGAGATTATAAATATTATAGAATCTATATTACAAAACCAGGTGGAGTTAGTTTGAATGATTGCACAACAATTAACAATCTAATCTCTCCAATATTTGATGTTGAAGATCCAATTGATGGGAAATATTTTCTTGAAGTATCAAGTCCAGGAATTGAGAGAAAACTTACAAAAAAAGAGCATTTTCAAAAAAGTATTGGAGAGAGAGTAAAAGTAAATACAACTGATGGGAAATTAAAAGGGACTCTAACCTATGCAGATGAAGAGACAATAAAAGTAGATGATAAAGAGGTAAAATATGAAGATATTAAAAAAGCAAAAACCTATGTAGATTGGAGTAAATATAAGTTTGATGAATGATTTTTTACTAAATTTAGCACTTAGTGAAGCTTGGAAATATCAGTTTTTAACATATCCAAACCCAGCAGTTGGGGCAGCTCTAATTGTAAAAAACTCTCTTTTTGTATCTGCTCATAAAAAAGCAGGAGAGCCTCACGCTGAGGTTAATGTTTTGTGGGAGGCTTATAAAGCTTTTCATAAAGTCCCAAATCTTAAAACTTCAAAGGAGATTCACGAATTTTTAATTAAAAATCATAACGGCTTTTTTAATCAAACCAATTTGTTTGTTACTCTTGAACCTTGTTCTCATATAGGAAAAACTCCATCGTGTGCAAATTTGCTTACTATTTTAAAGCCAAAAAGTGTAAGTATAGGGTGGCTTGACCCAATTGCAGAGCATAGTGGTGGGGTTTTTATGTTAAAAAATGCAGGAATTGATGTAAAAGTGTTAAATGATAATAGATGTTATGATTTAATTGAACCTTTTGTAAAGTGGCAAAAGAGATTTATATTTTTTAAACTTGCCCAGAGCCTAAACGGAGTAATTACGGGAGGATATATAAGCAGCGAAAATTCACTTAATTGGGTGCATCAAATAAGAGATAAGATAGATTTACTTGTAATTGGCGGAAATACAGTAAGGATTGATAGACCGCGTCTTGATGCAAGAAGAGTTATAGGAAGGGCTCCTGATGTTTTGATTTATAGCAAGCAAAAAAAATTTGATAAAACGATTCCTCTATTTAATGTGCCAAATAGAAAAGTATTTATTGAAGAGAGTCTTGATAGATTGAATAATTATAAATTTATAATGATTGAGGGGGGAGAGAAGCTTTATAATGAGCTTAAAGATTTTGTGGATTGGAAAGTTTTTATAGTAAGCCCAAAAATGTTTGATAGAATAAATTATAAAAGTGAAGATAATTTTGAAATTTTACACACTCTAAAAAATGATGACTTGATTGTATTTGGGAGGTAAAATTATTTAATGTAATTTTTTATCTCTGGCACTAATTATAGATAATAAAATTTTAGAGTGGCTCCGGCGGCAGGACTCGAACCTGCGACCCGACGGTTAACAGCCGTCTGCTCTACCGACTGAGCTACGCCGGATTGTTTTGGTAGTGAAATTATAATAAAACTTTTTTTAAAAATCAAGACTTTAAGGAAAAATTAAGGAAAAATCCTTAATTAAGTTCTATACTCAGCATTAATTTTTACATATTCATAACTCAAATCACATCCATAAGCTCTAAACGCTCCATCTCCAATTCCTAAATCAACAACAATCTTAAAGCTATCTCTTTTCATAATATTATGAGCTTTCTCTTCAACCTCCGGAGTCATTAAAATCTCTCCTCTTTTATAAAGGACAACATCTTCAATTGCAATAGTTAGCTTCTCTTCATAACACTCAATTCCACTCGCTCCAATTGTAGCCGCAATTCTACCCCAATTTGGGTCCTCCCCAAAAATAGCCGTTTTTACAAGCAAAGAGTTAGTAAGAGCTTTTGCAGCAGTTTTTGCTTCACTTTTATTTTTTGCACCTTTTACATCAAACGCCACTACTTTCGTAGCCCCCTCTCCATCTCTTACAATATCAAGTGCAAGTTTAAGCATTACTTGATAGAGTGCTTCTTTAAAGGCATCTTTTTCATATCCGCCTTTTTTTGTTGTCATTAAAAACACGCTATCATTTGTAGAAGTATCGCCATCTACACTTATTGCATTAAAAGTTACTTCATTTACTTCTCTTAAAATCTCTCTCATCTCACTCTCAGGAACATTTGCATCGGTTGTAATAAAACAGAGCATAGTAGCCATTGCTGGATTAATCATCCCAGCACCCTTAGCAACTCCCCCTATCCTAAATTTCCCAAACTCTCCGCTAACTTCAAATGCAATCTCTTTTTCAAACTTATCAGTAGTCATTATACTTCTTGCAAACTTTTTAGAATCTCTTTCATTAAAATCCATTTTATCAACAGCTTTTTTAATTCTCTCTTTATCAAGCCTAACTCCAATAACCCCAGTTGAGCTCATTATTGGATTAACTGCCCCATACTTTTTCACATAATCCATAATCTCTTTTACATCCTCTAACCCAGCTTTTCCAGTTAGTGCATTTGCATTTTTAGAGTTTGCCAAAATAAAGTTTGTTTTTTGTATCTTATTTTCCAAAACATACTTAATAGGAGCTGCTTGAAATTTATTGGTAGTAAAAAGATAAGCAACACTACACTCACTCTCACTCCTAATAAACCCTACATCATAATCATCTTTTTTAAATCCAGCTTTAACACCTGATGCATAAAATCCATCTACCGCACAAATTCCATTTTCTATTGGAGTAATCCTAAACATACTATCTCCTAAATAAAGCTAATCTCTTTTGGTTTTACGCTACTTCTTATTATTTTCCGTGCTTTTTTCATATCGTTTGCCGTTCCTATTACAAGCAAAACATCTTTTGGTTTAATAATCTCTTCACCTTTTGGTACCGGAATAAACTTCCCACTCTCATTTTTTATCCCAACAACCGTTACATTAAAAAGCTCTCTTAAATGAGCTTCTTTTAACTTTTTATAAGCCATCCACGACTTTTTACTAACTGTAATCTCTTCTAAGTCAAGAGGAGTATCAATTGAATAGACAAACTCTTCTAAAATATTCTTCACATCCGGATCCACACTAATAGCCGTCATTCTTTTTGCAATAAGTTTTGTAGGGGATAAAACTTCATTTGCCCCAAGCCTTTTTAACTTCTCAATCTCTTCATCGGTATTTGCTACTGAGAGAATGTAATATGGATGACGCTTTAAATCTCTCTCATAAAGCCTAACGCTACTTATTACTGCAATATTATCAGGAACGCTTTTTGAGAGGGTAATTACGCCTTTTGCACTGCTTAGGTGAGATTTTTTAAGTGCAAGAAGTGTGTGAGGCTCACCTTTTACAAAAAAAGGGTATTTATACTCTTTTGCAATCTCTTCAATATCATCCCTTGAATCAATTACAACAAAAGGAATATGTGCTTCTCTTAACTCTTTTGTCAAATCAATCGTATATTCATTATGATAGCAAATTACCATATGATTTTTAAGCCTTGCAATTTTATAAAGCATTCTATTCTCCTTAATAAGTGCAATAAGGCGACCTTTGTTAATAACATCTACTAAAATCCCCACCGCATATGAAAATACCGCAAACCCGGCAATTATTAAAAATATAGTAAAAAGCCTACCAGTTGGAGAAATTGGGGCAATCTCACCAAATCCAACGGTTGTAAAGGTAATACCGGTTTGATAAATAGCATCCATTAAAGAAAAATGGTCAATCCAGATATATCCAAGCGTCCCAAAAAGTTGGATTAAAAGTGTAAGAATAATTGGAGTTCTAAAAGGCCTAAGTTCTGCCCAGATTTCAGTAGATAAATCAACTTCTAGTTTTTGAGAATACTCCCAGTGAAGAAACTTTGCTAGTTTTTGCCAAAAACTTTTTTTAACTTTACCTTTCATAAAATGCCCCAAAAAAAGGGGAAATTAAACTGTTTTTTTCAAGCTTTTGAGACAGCTTGTGCAGATTTTAATTCTTCTTCTAACCCCATCAATCTCAATTCTTACATGTTGAATGTTAGGATTAAATTTATGTCTTGTCTTTCTATTTGAGTGGCTCACTCTATTTCCAAATTGAGGACCTTTACCACAAATTTCACATTTTCTTGCCATTTTCGTCCTTTTAGATTTTTTGAGTTTGAAATTATATCAAAAAAAAGTTAAACACTTTTACAAATATTTCCTTTTAAAAAGGATTAATGCAACTCTTCATTAAGTTTTACTTCTCTTCTACTTCTAAATGCTATCATTTTTCCTTTTGTAGTGTCAAATCTATAATGCACTCCATTAAGTCCAGCTAACTCCAACCCTTTAAAAAACTCTTTATACTCTGCTTTCCACTCAGGATTTACATCTTTGATTTTCTCAAACTCATCTTCACTTATCCAAATTTTTGTCCCCTCTAAAACCGCAATCCCGGCATCTACAATACATCCATCACCAAGTGGAATTCCAGTTACCGAATTTGCTCCAAGCAAAGTGTTTTTACCGATTGTAATAGGATTTCCGTTTGTCCCGCTTAACACTCCAAGAATTGAAGCACCACCTCCAACATCGGCTCCCTCTTTTACAATCGCACTTGAAGAAATTCTTCCCTCAACCATTACAGGACCCTCAGTTCCAGCATTAAAGTTAATATAACTAGCTCCTGGCATCACAGTAGTTCCAGCTGCAAGCTGTGCTCCCATTCTTACTTTACTTGTATCAAGAATCCTTGTATTATCATCTGGGATAATATGAGATAAAAATCTTGGAAACTTATCTACATACTCAATTTCTGGATAAGCATCTTTTAATTTCAATTCAATCTCGTTTGCCCTTAAATAATCAAGCTCAATAGGCACATTCCCAACCCAAGCTGAATTGTGCAAAACTCCAAAAGCTCCGTTTAAATTAATACTTCTTAGTGGCACTTTCCTTTGAGAGAGTGCATAAAGTTTTAAATAAACAGCTTCAACACTCTTTGGTGCTTCATCCTCAAATAAAAAGCAGATTCTATAATCGCTAAACTCCTCTTTTTTTAAAATCTCATCCAAAACTTTTAATACTTGAATATTTTTATGCTTATCTCCAACAGCCTCAGCTACAAGCTCATCTCCAAAATAACTAAGAGCATTTTTTACAAACTCTTTTGTAACAGGCACTACAAACTCACTACCGCTAAAATCAACCTCAACCCCACTATCAATTAAGCTTCTAATAAAAACAGCCGCACTTCCAAAATTTTCATTCCAGTTAATTACGGGATAAGTTGCTTGAAGCACTTTATCTGGGTTTAACTGCCCTAAATCCACCCTTGCAATTCCAAACGCAAGAGGCTTTTTATACCCTTTTATATTCTCAACTAACTTCTCAAACATATCTCTCCTTTTTTAAAAATTATATCAAATTATTCAACCGTTACTGATTTTGCCAAATTTCTTGGCATATCAACATCATTCCCTCTTCTAATGGCAACTTCTAAGGCAAGAAGCTGAGTAATTACCATCATCTCAAAAAACTCTACCATTGGATGGGATGTCTCTTTTATTTTAATAAAATCATCAGTCATATCAATATATTCACTTGAAATTGTAAGAATCGTAGCATCTCTACTGCTTAATTCTTCAATATTTGATTTTGTTTTTTCAAAAAGAATATTTTTGCTAAGAAGTGCCACTACAAAAAGCTCCGGATCAGCAAGTGCAATTGGTCCGTGTTTCATCTCACCAGCTGGATAACCTTCTGCGTGAATGTAGCTAATCTCTTTTAGCTTCAAAGCTCCTTCAAGTGCAAGTGGATAGAAAATATCCCTTCCAATATAAAAAAAACCATGCCCGTGAAGATATCTTTTTGAGAGACGTTTAATTTTTTCGTGAAGGGCTCCATCAACCTTGGTAACCTCTATTGCCTCATTTATCGCCTCATACTCATTTTTGTTTGATAAATAGTTACTAAGCATCCAAAGAGTCATAACTTGCGTTGCAAAAGCTTTTGTTGAAGCTACTCCTTTTTCAATTCCAGCTCTAAGAAGTATAGTTTTGTCAGCTTCTCTAACGATTGAAGAGTTATCCACATTACAAAGTGCAAGAGTTTTTAAACCGGCTCTTTTTGCCATTTTAAGAGTTTCTAATGTATCAGCCGTCTCTCCACTTTGAGAGATTACAATAAAAAGGGTATCTTTTGTAAGTAGAGGATTTCTATATCTAAGCTCACTTGCAACTTCTGCGTTTGTTCTTATCTTTGCATCTCTTTCTAAAAGATACTTTCCAACAAGTCCGGCGTGATAACTTGTCCCGCAAGCTGAGATGATTATGTTATTAATCCCTTCAAAAAACTCTTTATCCAATTCATCAAATTTTATTCCCTCTTTTGTGTTTCTCCCAAGAGTGTTCTCTTTTAAAACATCTGCTTGCTCATAAATCTCTTTTTCCATATAAAATCTAAATCCACCCTTTTTTGCCGATTCTTTGTTTGTTGGGAGCGGTTTTAGATTAAGGGATACTTCTTTATTGTCTTTGAAAAGATGAATTTTATCATCCACATACCCAAACTCTCCATCTTCAAGATAGCAAGCTGCACTTGCATACCCTATCAAAGGAGCATCGGAAGATGCAAAGAAAAATTTATCGTTATTATTAGCAACAATCAAAGGAGAGCCCTTTTTTGCAAAAAATATCTTTTGAGGCTCTTTTTTTGTTATAAGCAAAATAGCATACGCTCCATCAATCCTATCAAGCACTTTTTTAAAGGCTTCAAAACTATCCCCTTCATAATAATATTCAAAAAGTCTTACAATAACCTCTGTATCAGTTTGTGAAATAAACTCAATATTTTTCTCTTGCAAAAATCTCTTAATCTCTTGATAGTTTTCAATAATCCCGTTATGTACAACCGCACTAAATTCACCTCTATGAGGATGAGCGTTTATTTCTGTGGGTTTCCCATGAGTTGCCCAACGCGTATGCCCAATCCCAACCTTTGGGTCTATAAATTTTACATTTTTAAGTTTTCTCTCTAAATTCACAAGCTTTCCAACCGCTTTTATAACCTTTAAATCCTCTTTATCAATCACCCCAATCCCGGCACTATCATATCCTCTATATTCAAGCTCTTTTAATCCTTCAATCAAAAACTCTTTTATATTATCAACTCCCTTACATCCAACAATTCCACACATTATTTTCCTTTAAAATCTTTTTCATAAAAGTAGTTTGTAGCTTTTATAAACCCATCTACACTTCCACAATCAAATCTTTTTCCTTTAAACTTATAAGCAATTACCATACCATCTTTTGCTTGCTTTAATAAAGCATCAGTTAGCTGAATCTCCCCCCCTTTCCCCGGCTTTGTTTCTTTTAATAAATCAAATATATCAGGAGTTAGGATATATCTTCCAATAATTGCCAAATTGCTTGGAGCTTTGTTAACTTCTGGCTTTTCTACCATATCTTCTACCATAAAAACTCCATTATCTATCTCTTTGCCTTTAATTACTCCGTATTTGTTAACCTCATTTTTTGGCACCTCTTCAATGGCTACAATTGAGCATTTATACTTTTTATAAAGCTTTACCATCTGAGATAAAATATCCCCTTCACACAAATCATCAGCCAAAACAACTGCAAAAGGATTATCTCCAATTAACGGCTCACCAGTTAAAACCGCATGCCCAAGTCCTAACATCTTTTTTTGTCTTACATATGTAAAAGTGCACTTATCTATCATCTCATTTACTTCTTCAAGCAACTTCTCCTTACTTGAACCTTCTATTTGAAATTCAAGCTCTGGATTGTGATCAAGATAATCTTCAATTGCTCTTTTACTTCTACCCGTTACAAATCCAATCTCAAAAATTCCTGCATTCATACACTCTTTTATCCCATAATGAATTAATGGCTTATTTACAATTGGCAACATCTCTTTTGGAACCGATTTTGTAGCCGGCAAAAACCTCGTCCCATATCCCGCTGCTGGAAAAAGTGCTTTTTTAATCATTCTATCTCCTTATCTCACACTTTAAAGCCAACGCTATCAATTTTTCTGCAAGCTCTTTATTCTTATCCACAACATATACATTTGAGTGTTCATAATACTCTCTATGCTCATCATCACTTAAAACAATTATATTAATATTTGGATTTACGCTTAAAATATTTTGCAAAATCAAATTAGTATGCTCTTCATTTAAAGTAGTAATAATAACAGCACTTGCATCTTTTAAATTCAAACTCTCCAATACCCTTTTATTTGCCGCATTTCCAAAAATTACATTATCTCCGTTTTGAAGCCCTTTTTTAACAAGCTCAATTTGCTTATCAATTGCAACATATGGAATTGAGCTTTTTGTAAGCTTTCTTGCAATTCTTTGTCCAATTTTATTATACCCAATTAAGATAATATGCCCGCTAACCTCCGCTGGTTTAATCTCAAATTCTTCAAAATTTTGAATATTTCTATCAAAAAAGTCAGCAATCTTATAAACATACTTAATCAAAAATGGAGTTAAAATCATTGAAATTACAACCACAACAACAAGCATTTGCAAAATATCGCTTCTTACTAATTGATATTTATCCAAAAGTGCAAAAATCACAAACGAAAATTCCCCAATTTGAGAGAGAATTATTCCACTTTTAATTGCAACTCTTTTATGCTTTACGAAAAATCTCAAAATTAAAAAGATTAAAAACGCTTTTAAACTCATAATCACAAGCGTAGCTATAAGTATAAGAAACAGATGATTTAGCACAAAAGAGACATTTACCATAAGTCCAACTGAGACAAAGAAAATCCCAAGCAGTAAATCCCTAAATGGAATTAAGTCAGCTTCAATTTGATACTTATACTTTGTCTCACTCAAAACCATCCCCGCCAAAAACGCTCCAAGTGAATAACTAAGCCCAAAAATATGAGCAATCTCTGCGGCAACTAAAACCACAAGCAACACAGCACTCATAAAAATTTCATCTGAGCGAGTTTTAGTAGCTTGGGATATTACAAAAGGAGCAACATACTTTCCATAAACCAAAATAAATAAAATAAGCCCAAAAAATCCAATAAGAGTCTTTACAATAAGCTGAGTTAAATTAGCATCTTTATTTACAATAATAGAAATTGCAATTAAGATTGGAATTACTGCAATATCTTGAAAAAGCAAAATCCCAAGAGCTATTTTCCCATAAGGTTTTGAAATTTCTCTATTTTCATTTAAAAGCTTTAAAACAATTGCAGTAGAGCTAAGAGCCAAAGCCCCTCCAATAATTAAAGCTATTTTTATTTCAATTCCATAAATTAACGAAAACAAAATCCCAAAAAAAATCCCAACAACACTCATCTCAGCAAGTCCAAAGCCAAAGACCTCTTTTTTCATTGAGTTTAACTTCTCAAAAGAAAATTCAAGCCCAATTAAAAACATTAAAAACACAATTCCAAGCTCAGCTACAATCTCAATTGTATGTTTATCAAGATGAAAAAGATTTGAGATTATAATCCCAGTAAAAATATATCCAATAATAGGAGGGATTTTTAACTTTGCAAACGGAATATTAAAAAGCAGTGCTAAAAATAGTAAAACAATTACAACTAAAATTGGACTAACCATTTACAACCTTAACAACAACTCTTCTCTCTCTTGGTCCATCAAACTCTATTAAATAAATTCCTTGCCAATCCCCCAAAATCAAACTCCCATTATTAACAACCAAACTCAAATTACTCCTCAAAAAAGCTGCCTTTAAATGAGCTATTGCATTTGAGTGAGAATAATCCCTATGAGGGACTATCTCTTTTAGCATTGAGAGTAAATCTCTTTTTAGTGAGCTATCACTTTTTTCAAATACAATTACACTCGCAGTTGAGTGAGGACAAAAAACAACGCAAATCCCATCCTTAACTCCACTTTTAATAACTGCTTCTTTTATCTCTTTTGTCAAATCTATTACTTCTGATTTATATTTTGTATTAACTCTTAACTCAAACATCATTTATCAACCTTTTTTAAATACTCTTTTAAAAGCTTATACTCTCTTTTATCAAAATATCTTGTCTTTCCAGTTGGAAGTGCATTTAAGCTAACCCATCCATATGAAAGCCTTTTTAAATCCAAAACATCCCTTCCAAAATGAGCAAAAAACCTTCTAAGCTCTCTATTTTTACCCTCTTTAATTGCTACTTTAATAGTTGAATATTTTGGGTCGTTTTTAATAATTTGATAATTCAAAAAAGGTTCAAGCTTAATCTTTTCTTGATTACTCTTCTCATGAGCCCCCTCACTCCCAACTTCAACTCCCTCTCTCATAGCCTCTTCCATCTCAGGAGTAATATTTCCTTTAATTCTTAACTTATAAACTCTTGGCAAATCCGAATTCATAAGAGCGTGAGCCACTTTTGGAGAGTCAGTTAGTATCAAAAGCCCCTCACTTGCAAAATCAAGCCTTCCAACTGGAATAAAGTGTTTAAATTTCGCTGGCAAAGAATCATAAATTGTTCTTCTTCCTCTATCATCTTTTTTTGTAACAAGCTCCCCTTTTGGCTTATTATAAACAATACAAGTATACTTTGTACTTCTTTTTACTGGTTTTCCATTTACGCTAACTTTATCTCCATCCTCAACATCATACGCAGGATTTGTAATAACTTTACCATTAACTTTAACCTTTCCATCAAAAATCAACTTATCAGCCTCTCTTCTTGAATAAGTTGTATGGTGGCTTATAAATTTATTTAACCTCATTGTATCTCCTTATTTTATTCCAGCTTGAACTAAATCGTGAATATGAATAACTCCAACAATTTCTCCATCTTCATTCACTACTGGTAAAAGCTGAATTTTATTATCTTCCATAAACTTTAAAGCATCGCTTGCTAAAATATCCTCTTTTATTACTTTTGGATTTTTGGTTGCAAATTCAATTGCCCTTTTACTAAGGTCAAATCTATCACTCATCATAGCTCTTCTTAAATCTCCATCACTCAAAATTGCATTTACTTTATTATCCTTAACAAAAAGCAAATGCCCAAGTTTCCCAGCCGTCATTTTAATAATAGCTTCTTTTAAACTCTCCTCTTCACTTGCTATTGGAAACTCTTTTTTCATTAAATCTTTTACTTTTACAAAAAGTCTCTTCCCAAGACTTCCTCCTGGATGAAATGATGCAAAATCTTCTTTTGTAAAATTTCTCTTTTTCATAAGACAAACAGCCAAAACATCCCCCATTGCCAAAGTTAGAGTAGTTGAGCTAGTTGGAGCCACATTTAAAGGACAAGCCTCTTTTTCAACGTGTATATCCAAAACAACATCCGCATACCTTGAAAGAGTTGAATTTTTATCCCCTGTCATTGCAATTAAAGGCACATCAAACCTTTTAATATGAGGCAAAATTTTTATAAGCTCTTCACTCTCTCCGCTATAACTAATAGCAATAACGCTATCATCTTTTGTAATCATACCAAGGTCTCCGTGAAGTGCTTCTGTTGGATGGATAAAAAAGCTTGGAGTTCCAGTACTTGCAAGGGTAGCGGCTATTTTTGAGCCAATAAGTCCAGATTTTCCAACTCCTGTGACTATTACTTTACCCTTTGTATTATAAGCAATTTCCACTGCCTTCTCTATCCCTTCTACATTTGCTTTTTTTAAAGCCTCAGCTTCAATATCCAAAACTTCTCTTGCAATTTTTCTAAAATTCACGCTAAGCCTTTTTTTAAAATTATATCATTTTTAATGTTACATTTTCACACAAAGACTCTTTTGTTTAATTTACTTTATGTAACATTTGCTAAAAATTACTCTATAATTAAAACAAAAAAAAGGAGTCTTATGAGCTTTATTGAAGAGTATAAAAAACATACAGAAGAGAGAGCTAAACTTGGTATCCCACCTTTGCCACTTACTGCAAAACAAGCAGCAGAACTAGTTGAGCTTTTAAAAATGGTACCAATCCCAGAAGAAGAGTATTTAATGGATTTATTTTTAAATCATATAAATCCAGGGGTTGATGAAGCTGCATATGTAAAAGCTGCTTTCTTAAACGATATCGTGCAAGGTAAAACAAGTAGCCCAGCAATTTCTAAAAAAAGAGCAGTCCAAATTCTTGGTACTATGCTTGGTGGATACAATGTAAAACCTTTAATTGACGCATTAAGTCACGAAGATGAAGAAATTGCAAAGGAAGCTGCAAATCAACTTAAAAATATCTTATTAGTTTATGATGCATTCCACGATGTAGAAGAACTTGCAAAAAAAGGAAATAAATACGCACAAGAAGTGCTTGAATCTTGGGCAAATGCTGAATGGTTTACTTCTAAAAAACCTCTCCCAGAATCAATTAAAGCAGTAGTGTTTAAAGTGCCAGGTGAGACAAATACAGATGACCTAAGCCCAGCAAGCGAAGCATTTACAAGAAGCGATATTCCACTTCACGCACTTAGTATGCTAAAAGCAAAAATGCCAGATGCAATTGATACAATCCATAAATTAAAAGAAGAAACAAACCTTCCAGTTGCATTTGTTGGAGATGTTGTTGGGACTGGAAGTAGTAGAAAATCAGCGGCAAACTCACTTATTTGGCATATTGGGGAAGAGATTCCATATGTACCTAACAAAAAAAGAGGCGGTATTGTAATTGGAGGAGTTATTGCACCAATTTTCTTTAACACTCTTGAAGATGCAGGAGCACTTCCAATAGAGGCACCAGTTGATAAACTTGAAACGGGCGATATTATTGAAATTAGACCGTATGAAGGAAAAATCCTTAAAAACGGCGAAGTTGTAAGTGAATTTGAACTTAAACCAAACACACTTCCAGATGAAGTAAGAGCTGGTGGTAGGGTACCTTTAATTATTGGTAAAAATCTAACAAAAAAAGCAAGAGAAAGCTTAAAAATGGAACCTGAAAGCGATATTTTCATCAGACCTAAACAACCAGAAGACAAAAAAGACAAAGGTTACACTCTTGCTCAAAAAATTATAGGTAGAGCTTGTGGAATGGAAGGGGTTAGGCCTGGAATGTATGTAGAACCTACTGTTACAACCGTTGGTAGCCAAGATACAACAGGTGCAATGACAAGAGATGAAATTAAAGAACTTGCAGCACTTGGATTTAATGCAGATTTGGTAATGCAAAGTTTCTGTCATACAGCCGCTTATCCAAAACCAGCAGATATTAAGCTTCATCATACACTTCCAGACTTTATTACCAGCAGAGGCGGAGTTTCACTAAAACCAGGAGACGGGGTAATTCATAGTTGGCTAAATAGAATGATTTTACCAGATACACTTGGAACTGGTGGGGATAGCCATACAAGATTCCCAATTGGTATAAGTTTCCCAGCTGGAAGTGGACTTGTAGCATTTGCAGCAGTTACTGGAAGTATGCCACTAAATGTTCCAGAGAGTGTTTTAGTTAGATTCAAAGGTGAACTTCAACCTGGAATTACTCTAAGAGACTTAGTAAATGCAATTCCATACTTTGCAATTAAACAAGGACTTCTAACAGTTGATAAGAAAAATAAAAAAAATATTTTCAATGGTAGAATCTTAGAAATTGAAGGTGATATTATTAGAAACTTAACAATTGAACAAGCATTTGAACTTGCTGATGCAAGTGCAGAGAGAAGTGCAGCAGCATGTACTGTGGATGTTAGCGAAGAACAAGTAGCAGAATATTTAAAATCAAATATAAAACTTCTTGAAGCAATGATTGAGGCTGGATATGAAGATAAAAGAACAATTCAAAGAAGAATTGACAAAATGAAAAAATGGCTTGAAAATCCTAAGCTTCTAAGAAGAGATAAAGACGCTGAATATGCAGCGGTAATTGAAATTGACTTAAATGAAATTACTGAGCCAATCGTTGCGTGTCCAAACGACCCTGATGATGTTGCAACAATCAGTGAAGTATTAGCTAATCCAAATAGACCTCACAAAATTGATGAAGTATTCCTTGGAAGTTGTATGACAAATATTGGTCATTATCGTGCAGCTGGGGAAATTTTAAGAGGTGAAGGGCAAGTCCCAGTTAGACTTTGGATTGCACCTCCAACTAAAATGGACAAAGAACAACTAACAGAAGAAGGATATTATGCAATCTTTGGTCAAGCAGGTGCAAGAATTGAAATTCCTGGATGTAGTTTGTGTATGGGTAATCAAGCAAGAGTTAGAGACTATGCAAATGTATTTTCTACTTCTACAAGAAACTTTGATAACAGAATGGGTAAAGGAGCAAAAGTTTACCTTGGAAGTGCAGAACTTGCAGCAGTAACAGCACTTCTTGGTAGAATACCTACAAAAGAAGAGTATCTTGATATTATTGAGAAAAAACTTGCTGGAAAAGAAGACAAAGTTTACAAATATCTCTACTTCCACAAAATGCCACAAGATTATGTAAGAAAAATGGTGGGATTAACTCTTCAATAATCCCTCCTTTTTCTTTTTAACAACAAAAGTCATTGACCCTAAAATCCTAACCAATCCTAACCAATCCTAACCAATCCTAACCAATCCTAACCAATCCTAACCAATCCTAACCAATCCTAACCAATCCTAACCAATCCTAACCAATCCTAACCAATCCTAACCAATCCTAACCAATCCGAAAAGCTAACTATTTAATATAAGATATTGCACAAATCCAATAATTCCTCCTAAAAATGCTCCGGCAAAATTGATAAATCCAAAATGCTTTTTCATAAGAGAAAAAAGCATATCTTCAAGAGTCTTTTCATCAAAAGATGCAACTTTTTCTTCTACAATTTTATCAATTTTAGCTTTTAGAAAAATTCTTGGCACTTCCTCTTGTAAAAATTTAAAAATCTCCCCTTTTAAAACCTCTTTAACTCTCTCCTCTGGCAAAAGCTCATTTATTTTAAGAGGCATCTGAATATTTAAAAGCAAATCCTCTAACATCTCTTCATTTACAAAGGATGCAAACATTGGAAACTTCTCTTTAACCACCTTACTAATAAGAAAAGATAGCTTTTTAACAATTTCTTCTTTTGAGATATACTCTGTAATATCTTTATCCAAATCTTTTATCTTATTATCTAAAAACTTTTCAATCTCCTCTTTTACTTCTTTACTCGTTACAATCTTTTTAATCTCTTCTTCACTTAAAATATAATCCCTTACAATTTCTCCCACTTTTTTTGCCAAAGAAGCTTTCTCTCTTGGAATAATCCCTTGTGGAAAAATAGTAATATTACCAATCTTAATAGGCTTATAAGGGCGAAAGAGAAGCTTTATGGCAATATAATTTGTTACATACCCAATAAAAGCTCCAATCCCAACACTAACCAATAGCATCAATCAAAAATCTCCTCAAACTCAACAACATTAAATCCAACCAGAACATAACCATCACTAAACTCAATAATTGGTCTTTTTAAAATCAAATTTTCTTTACACAAAAGCTCTTTCTTTTCTTCTTCACTAAGCTCTTTATCAATATGCAACTCTTTAAAAGTTTTACTTTTTTTATTAAATAACTTATCAATATCAATTTCTTTTAACCAAGCCTCTACTATACTACAATCCAAACCATTTCTTTTTAAATCAACAAACTCATATTTAATTCCTCTCTCGTCTAAAAATTTCATTGCTTTTTTTACGCTATCACAATTCTTAATCCCATAAACTCTCATCTTTACTCCTTTATCGGCTTATAATTTAATACTTCACTCAAATAAAAAAAACCTCCCTTTAATTTCTTTGCATCAAGTCCAACCTCTTTTGCAATCCTCTCAGCCTCATTTAAAACCGGTTCAACCCCTTTTAAATCCATAATTCCATACTTTTTACTCTTATCAAGCATCATTAATTTACTTGCAAAATAATCATCAAACGGAATATGGATAGAATTTGGATATTTACCATAATATTCAATATCTTCTTTATCCCTTATATCAATAATTACTAAATTTTTAACCTCCTCATAATCTGGAAAAGGGTCTTTTTTAAATTCACTTTTTGGTGCTTCTCTTTTCTTAAAAAATTTAAACATTTTTTCTCCTAAAATTCATTACTTATTTTACTAAAATTTTATAAAAAATAAAAATTATTAATTGATTAAATATTTTACAACTAAGTAGTATACAAAATAGAGTAAAAAAAGAAAGATAAAAAAAGAGAAAAGCGGATAAGAAATAAAAGTAGATACAAAAACAATAACTGCAACAAATAAGATAAAAAGCCAAAAACTCCCAGTGAACTACCCTAACTTTTTGCTAACGCAAAATAAAGGGCTTCCTGCTTCAACGGTTGCCTTTTGGCACACCTCCACAGGCTCTTTGGATACCCCACAAAACAGGTTTTGCGGGGACCCCTTGGGCTGTTCCATCCCTGATAATGCAAATTTTAGTATATTCTTTACCGCATTTATATCTCTATCGTGAGTGGTATTGCAATAAGGACAAGTCCATTTTCTTTTTGACAATGGAAGTTTATCTATTTTATATCCGCATACACTGCAAGTTTTTGAACTCGGGAAGAATTTATCTATTTGAATCAGTTTTGCTTCATACCACTCACTTTTATATTTTAGAAACTCTACAAATTTAGACCAGCTTACATCGCTTATTGATT
>JAMOSZ010000056.1 GCA_027062625.1 Nautiliaceae bacterium | reverse complement strand
AAACTATTAAAAAGATTACCAAATTTAGACAAAATGCTTTTTACAGGTTATTACTATAATGAATTAAATGAAATGCAAAGAGAATGTTTTGATATGTTTGATTTAGTGATAGAGGGTAGGTTTGAAAAAGAAAAAATGGGAGATTTTCTTTGGAGAGGTTCGTCTAATCAGATTTTCTCTTCTCCCACTGGAAAATACAATGATATTTTAGATAAGTTATACAAAGCAAAATCAGCCGGGATTGAAGTGGTAGTTAAAGAGAATGAATTTATTTTTTACGGAATTCCTACTAAAAATAATGAAATAGAGAAGATAAAAAAGGAACTCTCACTTAGAGGCTTCCTTTTTTGAGAAATAAATTCCTAAGAAAAAGATTCCAAAAAATACCACAAAAGCTACAATAAAAGGCACCCCAACAACCTCTACCGCTCCATAAAATGCAAACCCGTAAGAGATAAGCATAAAAATTAATGAAGGTATGGAACTTATGATATAGGCTATAATAAATCCGATTATTACGTTTATTCCAAAAAGTTTTTCAAATGATAGAGCCATTGAAATATCAATCAAAATAGCCACTATAATTTGATAGATGATAATAAGCCACATAAAATCTCCTTATTTAGTGTAAAAATTAAAACCTACTAAAAAAATCGTCTTCTTTTTCTTCTTTTATTTTTTCATACGCCCAGTTAATCTCTTTCATTTTTTCCAAATCTCCATTACCAGTGTCTGGGTGATATTTTTTTGATAGTTTTCTGTAAGCTTCTTTAATTTCCTCCATTGATGCATATCTGCTAACCCCTAATATTTCATAAGGATCTTTTTCATTATTTACAAACCTTTCTAATTCTCTTATTTTCTCTTTTATCTCTTCTGAATTTATTCCAAGTCTTCTCCCTACATAGAATAAAAACTCTTTTTGGTTATAGTCTTTATGTAAAATATAAAGTCCTGCCATAAAATTTATTAAGAGATGTTTTGTTGCTATTGAGGCTTTTTGTAGTTTTGTTATTTCTTTTTCTACATTTATTGAATTATCCAAAGCTTCTTGGATAGCTTTTAGTGCGGTTATGTTGATAAGTTCTTTAACTGAGGTACGTGAGCTATATGGAATAGTATCTTCTATTACTTCAAATAATCTTTCAGAAATTTGATATATTGTTAGCTCTTCTATGGCGTCAATTTTTCCATCTTTTAGTGCCAAAATTGCTAATACCCTAAAAAAACTATCTAATACCAGTTCATTTCCTCCATCTACTTTTTCTTTTGCAAATTGATAAGCTTCTTTACCTATTTCCACACTCTTTTTTGTAGCCAAAATCAAAGCCTTAACTACAAAAAATATAACAAAGAAAAATAAAAACAAAAATAATCTAGCCATTTTTAACCTTTGTAGTGTTGTTTTCGTTTTTTAGTGGTGTTGAGGTTTTTTGATAAAAATAAAATACTCCTGTTATCATCAAAATTTCAAAAATTGCTATAATAACAACTAAAGCGAGTTTATGGTCTTTCCACATTTTTTTTACAAATTCCAAATATTCATTCCAACTCTC